>NZ_JAEQCF010000001.1:0-156152 GCF_020738625.1 Microcoleus sp. PH2017_09_SFU_O_A | reverse complement strand
TTGTCTTGTGGAACAGGCATCTTGCCTGTTGCTGAGCACGGGCTAGAAGCCCGTTCCACAATAGATGAATTGTCTTGTGGAACAGGCATCTTGCCTGTTCTTGAAAATGGTGCAATCGGTAAGTTCGATCGCACTTTAACAACCAACACCATCGAGGGAGAAATCGATTGGATTGATGCGTTTCAACAGCTAGAAACCCTCGGTATCAAACGTTTGGCAATTTTGGGAGGCGGAAAACTCGTCGCGTCTGTGCTCGCTGCGGGCTTGATAGACGAGCTCTGGCTGACGGTATGCCCGCTAATTTTGGGTGGCGTGGATGCACCGACACCTGTGGAGGGAAAGGGTTTTTTAGCGGATTTAGCACCGAAATTGGAGCTTTTGGCGGTAAAACAGGTGGGAGGTGAGGTGTTTTTGCATTATAGAGTTGGGGCGGGCTAGAAGCCCACCCCACAACATTTGTGGCACAGGCATCTTGCCTGTGGCGAGTAATTACACAAGCAGGGGAAATTGTATTAAGTTAAATAAAGTTCGATCGCTCTACGTTCAAATCTCCCTATGCTGAAACAGCCGAAACCTCAATATTCTGTAGCCTGGATTAGCAAACTAGCAGACATCCCGCAATCATCGTGGGATGCCTTGGCGATGCCGCTAAAAACGCCTTTTCTCGAATGGGATTGGCTGAATAATCTCGAAACTTCCGGTAGCGCGACAGGTAAAAACGGTTGGCTACCGCATCACTTGACTGTCTGGCGAGACAAAGAGTTGATTGCTTGTGCGCCGCTTTATGTCAAAAGTCACAGTTACGGCGAATTTGTATTCGATAATCAATGGGCCGATTTAGCTCAACGTTTGGGTATTGAATACTATCCGAAATTGATGGGAATGACGCCGTTTACTCCGGCGGAAGGGTATCGTTTTTTGATTGCGCCGGGGGAAGATGAAGATGAGTTAACTGGCATAATGGTAAGTGCGATCGACCATTTTTGCGATCGCCACAATATCTCCGGTTGCAATTTCCTGTATGTCGATCCTGTCTGGCGCACAAGAATGGAACAACACGGTTTTAGCGCTTGGCTGCACCACAGCTATATTTGGCAAAATCAAAGCTATCAAAATTTTGACAACTATCTAGGCGCATTTAATGCCAACCAGCGCCGCAATATCAAGCGCGAACGCAAGGCTGTGGAAACAGCAGGTTTGTTGGTGAAAACTTTGACTGGTGATGAAATTCCCCAGGCGATGTTTGGGCAAATGTATGCTTTTTATGAGAATACTTGCGACAAGTTTGGCTGGTGGGGAAGCAAGTATTTGACGAAGCGATTTTTTGAACAGTTGCACGACAATTATCGCGATCGCGTTTTATTTGTCGCCGCCTATGATAAGGAAGACGAGAGACAGCCGATGGGAATGTCTTTTTGTCTGTATAAGGGCGATCGAATGTACGGGCGCTATTGGGGCAGTTTGCAGGAAATTGACTGCCTACACTTCGATGCTTGTTACTATACACCGATCGAATGGGCGATCGATCGGGGTATCCAAACCTTCGATCCGGGTGCGGGCGGGCGGCACAAAAAACGGCGCGGCTTTCCAGCTACGCCAAATTATAGTTTGCACCGATTTTATAACAACCGTCTGGCGCAAATTCTTAAGTCTTATATCGGTCAAATTAATGAAAGAGAACAGGAAGAAATTGATGCAGTTAATGAGGATTTACCTTTTACTAAGTTACCTCCTTTGTCACTAGCTGATTGAAAGATACGGCAGAAATTAGGTAGAAATTAGGACACGGCAAAAATCAGGACACGGCAGTGCCGTTTCCCTACAATCAATCGGGCGATGATTACAGATGTCATTGAGTTTGATGGATTATTTTGGGGTAGGGAAACGGCATCGCCGTCTCCTCTTCTGCCGTGCGATTGATGGTTATATTCGATCGCACTGAGGGCAACTTTATCATCCAATTCGGTTGATTTTACCATTACCTGAAATCAGGATACGGCAGTGCCGTTTCCCTACAATTAATCGGGCGATGGTTACATCTGTTATGGAATATTAATGATTATTTCAAGGTAGGGAAACGGCAATGCCGTCTCCTCTTTTGCCGTCAACCGTCAACCGTCAACCAGTCAACTTAATTCAAAATTACCTTGCCATCTTCCTGAATTTCCATCGATTTTGTATCAACGCCCAAGTCTGTTGTTGCGCCAAAGCTGACTTGCAACATTCCCGGCGTAGCGGTTGCTTGCGGGCGCACCAACAGCAATCCGCCGTCTGGGCGCTGGTAAGTGAAGGTGATTGGTACTTTGATGTTTTTCAGTAAAATTTCCGATTGTTCGCCCAGAGTGCGCGGTGGAGTAACACCAATGACTTGATAATTGATGACGGCATTGGTGGTATTCACGAGTTTAATTACTACCATGCCCTCCATCGGCGTAACTCGCGCACTTGGCATCGGGAATCGGGCGGGGGCATCTTGGGGTGTGGCGGGCATCCCGCTGGGCTTGGGACTCGCAGCGGGGCTGGGACTCGCAGCGGGACTCGGTTCGCTGACAGGCTTTCCAGGTGCGGGAGTGGCTGCGGGTTGGGATACGGGTTTTCCTGGTTGGGGCGGGGGGCCGCCGGCTTGTCCAAGTGTTGCGAGACTGACGAGTAAACCGCCGCAGGTGGCTGCTAGCAAGCTGATTTTTTTGAACGGTAGATTGTGGCGAAACATAAATAACTCCTCACGAGTTCGATCGAGATTTCCAACAAAGTTTATGTTAATCTATGCCCGAATTGAATTTTAATAGCTGGGTTTGGGCGCAAGGTAGAAAGAATCAGGGTTTGAGGGATAGATTTTTTGGATCAACCGCAGAGGGCGCAGAGGGCACAGAGGAAGAGAGGTTTAGAGGCGGATTTCTGCTGATTTGTGGGCGGGGATGGTGACGGTAACAGCGGTTCCCCGATCGACTTGGCTGTCAATCCGGATTTGGCCGCGGTGGTTTTCGACAATGGCTTTGGCTATGGCTAATCCTAAACCAGAACCGGCGGCGCTGCGGTGGGTGCGGGCGGGATCGGCGCGGTAAAATCGATCGAACAAATGCGGTAGCGCTTCCGGGGCAATCCCCATGCCGGTGTCTGTGACTTTGATTTGCAGTGCAGAATTGATCGCCGACGAATTTCTTTTGTTTTTAGCTGCCAACTGCAATTCTACTTCAATTTCCCCACCCGATGGCGTGTACTGCACGGCGTTGCTGACAAGATTGGTAAACAGTCGCGCTAGTTGATCCCAGTCGCCTAAAACTGTAAAGTTATTTTCAGTGTCGGGCGAATCGATTATTTCCAAACAGAGAGAGATTTTTTGGGTAAGGGCGATCGCCATTTGTTCTTCAATTACCTCCATCAACAAAGCATCGAGAGGAACATCAACCCACTGCTGCTGCACGATTCCGCTGTCTTGTCTGGCCAAAAATAGCAAATCGTCAACCAACCGCCCCAAACGGCGCGTCAGGCGTTCGATAACCTGTAGCTGTTGGTGTTGCTGCGGTTCGATGTCCGGTTCTGCCAAGGCTACTTGGACATTTGTTTGAATAGTGGCGATCGGATTTCTGAGTTCGTGGGAAGCATCGGCAGTAAACTGTTTAAGACGACTGTAAGATTCTCTCACAGGTGCGATCGCCAATCCCGACAGCAACCAGCCAATAGCCGCCACACAAATTAAAGTTAAACTCGCGCCCAAAATCAAATCAAAAATTAATTGTCGGATCGGTTTTGTCACTTCAAACCAAGGATGGCTGACTCGCAAATATCCCAAAACTTGGCGGCCGATTTCCACACGCTGCGTAACTTGTCTGAGAGAATAGTTTTGATCCGGCTGCAACTTATTATTAATTATCCAAACCGTTTCGCCCGTGCGGTTAGCGCGAATCGGAACATTCAGCGGTTCCGACAAAGTAGACCACAGCAACTCGCCCGTAGGACTGAACCATTCTAGATCGATGTGGTCGTCTTCTACTGCGTCGCTGCTATCTCGAAAACTCGTTTGAATATTAACTTGCAACTTAGTTTTAGCACCCTTACTCGGGGAAGTTACCGGTTCGATCGCGAGAGTTCGCTCTACTATTTCTACAACGTGATTGAGAGTGTCGTCAATGCGATCGATCAAAGTATTGCGAACGTAGAAATAGAAACCAGTGGCGAATACAAGTAACAATACAGCAGTAACGGCAGTATACCAAATAGCAAGGCGGCGGCGAGTAGTTTGAAACATGGGAAATTTGGTAATTGGTAATTGGTAATTGGGAATTGGGAATTGGTAATTGGGAATTGGGAATTGGGAATTGGTAATTGGGAATTGGGAATTGGGAATTAGTAATTGGGAATTGGTAAATTACCCGCACTCAAAACGGTTCGTAGTCAGGACTTTAGTCCTCGGAAAAATGCGGACTAAAGTCCTCACTACGAACCAATTTTCATTGTTGATACTTCAGATAGATGTGGAGGTAGCTGTCTCTCTGGTAGCGTACAGGCTAAACTTTTTAGGTAAACGCCTGTGAGTAGATTTTTATTCCGATTCGCGATCGGCTTATTAATGGCATTTTTTGGGGCTATCACCTATTTTACCAGCAGCGTACAAAATCCCGTCACTGGAGAGAAACAGCGGGTGCAGCTTTCTCCCCGCCAAGAGGTAGTTTTGGGATTGGAGGCGCGAGACAAAATGGCGGCTCAATACGGCGGGCTTTATCCGGGCCAGAGTATTCAACAATATGTCGATCGAGTAGGAGAACGAGTTGTCAACGGTTCAGAGGCGAAAAAAGCCGGTTATCCGTTTGAATTCCACCTGCTGCGAGACTCCAAAACTGTCAATGCTTTTGCTCTCCCCGGGGGACAAGTTTTCATTACCGCCGGACTGATGCGGCTGCTGAATTCAGAGGCTCAGTTGGCGGCTGTACTGGGGCACGAAAGCGGTCACGTTGTGGGGCGACACGCTGCGGAACACCTTGCAAAACAGCAGTTGGGCAGGTCTTTGGTAACGGCGGTTGGGGTGGCGACTACTGACGATCGCGGTGGCGGACAACAAGCAGCATTAATTGCTCAAGCTGTCAATCAAGTTGTTGGTTTGCGGTACGGTAGAGCAGATGAACTTGAGAGCGATCGCCTCGGTTTTCGCTTTATGACCGAAGCGGGTTACGATCCTAGAGGTATTGTTGAGGTGATGCAAATTCTCGGTTCTGCGAGGCAGGGCGAAGCGCCGCCGGAGTTTTTGAGTTCTCACCCAAATCCTGAGAATCGAGTTGAAAAGTTGCAAGCTTTAATCGCCCAAAATTTCCCTAACGGTGTTCCAGCTAATTTAGTTTCTGGACGCGAAGAGTTTGCTAAGAATGTCTCGGGCGGTTAGCCATAATTCTAATATATCGAACCGCGAAGACACGTTCGGCGAAGCCGTTCCCGTAGGGTAGGGCGCGAAGCAAGAAAAGAGCGAGAGAATCTTAAAGGGATTCTGAAGTAAAAACCATTCATTAACTATCAACCAATAATTTATAACTATAACTTTCTGCTCTTCCTTCGTGTTCTTCGCGTCTTCACGGTTCGTTTTTCATGCCCAATCAGTGCAGCCCGGTTAACCGACTAATCAAGTGAGGAAATCCGCTTAGCACTCCGCGCACTTTTGATGGCAAAATATATGAATAAAACAAAATTAACTAAAAGGATGACACTTATCAATGGCAATTAAAGACCAGCCCCAACCCCCTCGTTTTCGCCAAATCAGCAATATCGTGTTATTGCTATCAAGCTTGTTTCTGCTAGCAAACATCTTTTTGCCCAATTTGTTAGGGCCACAAATTCCCCAAGTGCCTTACAGTTTGTTCGTCCATCAAGTCCAAGAACAAGATGTAGTCAGAGCTTCGGTAGGTCAAAATGAAATCCGCTACCAACTCAAAGGCGAAGGCGACAAACCAGGACAAGTTTTGTCAACTACGCCAATTTTTGACCTGGAACTGCCTAAACTTTTGCAAGAAAAAGGCGTTGAATTTGCGGCAACTCCGCCTTCTAAAAATGGCTGGATCGGCAGTGTTTTAAGCTGGGTCGTTCCGCCACTGATTTTTGTAGCAATATTTCAATTTTTCATGAACCGGGGCGGTGGCGGGCCACAGGGCGCGCTGTCGATCGGCAAAAGCAAGGCTAAGGTCTACGTAGAAGGCGAATCTGCGAAAATTACTTTTGCTGATGTCGCCGGAGTAGAGGAAGCTAAAACTGAATTAGTCGAAGTTGTTGAGTTCCTGAAAACTCCCGACAGATTCACGGCAATTGGCGCGCGAATTCCGAAGGGCGTGCTGTTAGTCGGGCCGCCGGGAACTGGCAAAACTCTGTTAGCAAAAGCAGTGGCTGGTGAAGCTGGTGTGCCGTTTTTTAGCATCTCTGGTTCGGAGTTTGTCGAACTGTTTGTCGGTGTTGGTTCTGCGAGAGTCCGAGATTTATTTGAGCAGGCTAAGAAACAGGCTCCTTGTATTATTTTCATCGATGAATTGGATGCGATCGGCAAATCTCGTAGCACAAATGCGGCATTCGGCGGCAATGATGAGCGTGAACAAACTCTCAATCAACTATTAACTGAAATGGACGGTTTTGCTGCGGGCAATACTACGGTAATTGTGCTGGCTGCAACTAACCGCCCGGAAAGTTTGGATGCTGCTTTGTTGCGCCCAGGCCGTTTCGATCGCCAAGTTTTAGTCGATCGCCCGGACTTATCCGGCCGCGAAGCAATTTTGAACATTCACTCTCAAAAAGTGAAGTTGGGCCCGGATATTGACTTGAAGGCAGTCGCCACTCGTACCCCCGGTTTTTCGGGCGCAGACTTGGCAAATTTGGTCAATGAAGCTGCCTTGCTAGCTGCCCGCAACAAGCGTCTCACTGTAGCGCAAGAAGACTTTTATGAAGCGTTTGAGCGCGTTGTAGCTGGCTTGGAAAAGAAAAGCCGGGTGCTCAACGAAAAAGAGAAAAAGATTGTGGCTTACCACGAAGTCGGGCACGCCATGGTTGGCGCTGTGATGACTGGCGGCGGCGAAGTGGCGAAAATCTCGATCGTCCCGCGCGGTATGGCTGCATTGGGTTACACGTTGCAATTACCGACTGAAGACCGTTTCTTGTTGGATGAATCGGAGTTGCGCGGGCAAATTGCTACACTGCTTGGCGGGCGATCGGCTGAGGAAGTCGTGTTTGGTAGCATCACTACCGGCGCTTCAAATGACTTGCAAAGGGCGACTGATTTAGCGGAAAGGATGGTGACAACTTACGGGATGAGCAAGGTGTTGGGGCCTCTAGCGTACGATCGCGCTCAACAATCGTTCCTCGGCGATGGTATGGGAAATGCGCGCCGTGCGGTGAGTGCCCAGACTGCTGAGGCGATCGACCAAGAAGTCAAAGAAATTGTCGAAACTGCACATCAGCAAGCTTTGGATATTCTGAAAACTAATCGGGAATTGTTGGAAACAATCACGCAGAAGCTGTTGGAAACTGAAGTAGTTGAAGGTGAGGCTTTGCACAAATTACTGGCTGAAGTGCGGCCTTTAGATCAGGTTGCGGCTTGAGTTTCACAGGGTTGAGTCGGACTTGCCCATGAGGGTCCAGAAACCGGGTTTTTACCAGAATAATTGGCTGTAGCCGAGAGATTCGGAAAAAACCCGGTTTCTTTATTCGGAGTGGAATCCCAGAAACCGGGTTTTTGCGAGAAGACGCGCTGTAAGCGACAGATTCGGTAAAAAACCCGGTTTCTTTATTCGCAGTGCGTAATTCCTGTTTAATTAAACCGCATATGAACGCAGATGATTCTAAATCATCTGCGTTTTTTAGTATGCGGGTGAGTTCAGCCGTTTGCCCGACCAACCAGTATCAACGGACACCGCGCGCTCCGAGGTAACTCCTATGCCGATCAACCTGCCGTTCCGATGCGAGTCGGAACGCCGGATTTGTCTCGCAGCTAAGGTTTACAGCTCTTAGGATTGCGGGAACCTCCGCACTTTTGCCCGCCACAAATAATCCGATAGTTCCATGTAACATAGGCTACAAAAAAATTGAGATGGTTACTGAATTACTGAGAAAAACAGCTTTTTCCTGAAAACTATTGCTAGTGCTACTCAACCTGTGAGAATATTCGGCTAGTAAAGTTAATCGTCATTGAGCTATGGCTAAACTTGAGTTACCTGAGTCTCTAGAATCTGTATTCGCTCGCGTTGAGGAATTTTTAGGTTCCTCAAAGAAGATTTTAATCGTTACTGGCATGATTGGAACTGGCCTGCATCTTCTACAAAAAGCTATGGTCGATACATCTATATCCTTAAGCCGAAATTACTCTGTTCTTGCTCCTAATAGTAAAATTGCGTCTCTTTATCCAGTAGAGTCAAAGAGTATTTACTCGCATATCTTCACAAAAAACTATAAAGTAGAGAAGGAGCAGCTGATCTATGGATTGAACAAAAATCAGGATACAGAGCAACAGGTTTACATCGTCGGTGAGGCCCACCTGATATCCGATTCACAGTTTGAAACTGATGTTTTTCGTTACGGTAGTGGGAAACTTCTCACGGATTTTTTGGAATATACGGAAATTGAAAAGACTCAAAGACAGGTGATTTTTCTGGGCGATCCGTTTCAGCTAACGAGAGGCAAAACAGATGAATCTGCACTGTGTTACGAGCGATTGCAGGCTGCGATAGACGGTGAGATCGATCGCATCAATCTTGAGTTTATACTTCCAGACCAACAGCAAAATTTGTTTGTCAAAAATTGTCAAAAAATCGCTCAAAGCATACATTTTAGCAGATTTAATCAGCTCAGAGCGATCGCCGATGACTCGAATTGCATCCAAATAGTCGATCGCGATCGCCAACAGGAGATATCGAAAGCTGTATTCCTGGAAGATTCCCGATTTACCAAGTTTATAGTTTTCACCAACGAATTGGTTAACCGCATTAATCATCAGGTTAGACAAGAGTTTTTTGGTCGAGGTAAAGAGATCGTTGCAGGTGATATTGTACATATCCACAATAGTCCTGTCGAAGTAGATGAACAAAAGCTAGAGCAAACTTATATATCAAATAACTCTTTTGCTGAAGTCATAGAAGTTAATCCCAATACACCCTTAATCCAACCGCTGAAAGGACGCGAACAGCCAATTCAGATAAATTTTTTGCGGATTAGAGTGCGGCTACTTGAGAACGGTAAAGAGGTCGAGTTCCTCTGCTTGAGCGATTATTTATATGCGGACAAACCAGAATTTGACAAGGACACACTTGTAGCTCTGCGGGTTTCAGCAATTAGCAAATTTAGACAACAGCAGAAACAGGTAAGAGAATCAGACGAATCGGACAATTCTAGCGAAGCAAAGTTTCTACGCAACGATCCGTACTTAAACGCAGCGCGTCTGAGGTTTGGTTACGCGCTGACTCTGCATCGCGCCCAGGGGCAGAAGTTTAAAACTGCGATCGCGAATATGGAGACTGGCCAGGGACAAACAAATGCCACTTATTTTCGATTGGTTTATACCTTGTTTTCTGTAGTTCAAAATCGACTTTTTATCCTGAATTTTCCCTCGATTACACCATTTTTTAAAGCAACTTGGAACGGCAGTCAAGGCAAGCTAGATTCTGTTGTTTTCAAGGATATCATTGCATTTGACCCTGATTCAGAATCAGGTAATGCAAATATTTCGGCTTTCCCTATCCTGGAAAAACCTTTAAAAAATCTTTACTTGCATATCGCGGAAAGTCTTACATTTCATAGAATTCAGGTAATTTCATACAAGCATAATAGTTATCAGGAAGTTTATGGTTTTAGCTCAGAAGACGATACAGAAATGTGTTCTCTTCGCTTGCATTATAATGGCAAATTTCAGGTGACGCGAATTGAAACTGTGAAATCTGAGCCGATGGAATTTGCCACTGTCGTTGTGGATGCTATCACATCAAAACTGCGATTAGGAAATGAATTTCAGCAAACAGTTCACGATCTAATTAAAGCCAAACTCGACCCACACAAAATAGTAATTCAGGGAATTGAACACCATGATTATCACGAAATTTACTATCTCAAATCAGACATGGGCGCTCTCAAAATGCAAGTTTTCTACGATGGAGATGGTTTTGTGACGCAAGTTTTCCCGATCGGATACACAAATGTACAAGTTGTAGAATTAGTTCACCTCGCACTGGAGTTATAAAAATGTCGAATTTAACAGAAGAAATCAAAAATTTGAGAAAAGCTGGACAGATAGATGAAGCTTATTCCAGAGGGTACGAACTGCTAAAACAGCATCCAAACGACAAATTTCTGGCTAGCAGTGTTGGTTGGGTTCTCTACGACAAAGTAAAAAAACTGGTAGATACAGCTAATCAATCTGAATCCATAGATACAGAGTCGTCTGTCAGCCAGATCAAGGAAATATTGGGAGAATATTACAAACTCAAGCTGAATCGACCGGATTTGCTATTTAGTCGTTTGCTATCCCAAATTCTACGATTTCCAAAGCAAATCAAGTTTTTACCAAAGTTCCTAAAATGGGCTGGTGTTGATAGTTTTCAAGCGGAAGACTTTCAGGTTTCTACTGCTAATGATGGTAAAGTTTTTGATTCGCTGGTTGAGAAAACAGCAAGAGAAGTAGGAAAGATTGCTTGTGAATTGACTGTTCAAGATTATCTTGATGCAACAGAATTACAAAATTTTGCCATTACATTGATCGATGTTGCACTTGATCGCGCCAAAGTTCAAAAACCGGAATGGCTAAATTATCGCAAGGCTTTATTGCTAAATCGTTTGGGGCGATCGACAGAAGCTCAAAAACTTCTGGTTTCCTTTGTGAAGCAGAAGCGTAGCGATTACTGGGCGTGGCACGCATTAGCTAAAGTCGTGGAAACCTCTGATCCTACACTAGCATTGGCACTTTGTGCAAAAGCGTGTTTGACTTGCAGGGATGAAAATTTTGGTGTTGGCGTTTTTGAGGATCTCAGCCGACTCGCAGCAAATAAAGGACAATGGAAAGTGGCTAAATGGGCTGCCGATCGAGCTTTTAATGTTCGTAACAGTAACAAATGGAAAATCCCCCAATCGCTCCGTAATCTCTTGACTGCTAGTTGGTATGCTGGTGCTGGAAATATATCTAACGCAGAGGAAGTGTTAGAAAATATAGCTGCTGATGCCGAAAAGGTGATTTGGCAAAATTGCCCGCAATTGAATGCTAACTACCTCGGCTCGTTTACAGCAAAAACTGGCAAGATGATGCTCAAGTTTGGATTGCATTCTGATAGTGTATCTGAAGAAGTTGTTAGTCCAGAACGAGGAATGCTGAAGAATTTAAATCTACTAATGGGCGCGCCGGTGATAGTGACTGTTGATGAGAATGGCGATCGGCTAACGGTGGTTGCTGTTGAGAAACGCGAATCGGGCAAACTATTTGATAGTATGTCTTGTAAAACAGGTCGGTTTCGCTTGCATCAAAAGGGTTTTGGGTTTGTAGAGGATGTTCATGTTCCTCATGAATTAGCTTCTCAGTTGCAAAATGATCAAACAGTTAATCTTGCTGTTGTCAAAAGGTTTGATAAAAAGAAAAATCAATGGGGTTTGACTGCGATCGCGCTACTTAATTAGTTAGACTACAGTTTCGCCGTAAAATGCTCTTCTTTTAGATATCCGACTTCTTAATTAAATAAGTCGGATATCTGGCTATTCGGTTGAATTCTTCAACCCTAAACCACTTGCACTTCCTTTTCCTCAGTAGCAACAGGTTGTTGATACACTGTCTGAGACTCATTAGCCAAAAACTCGGCTAATTGAGCCTCGATTTCATCCCGCACAATTTGGCGGTATTCCAGGAAATGCTCGTTGTGGGCGCACACTGTTAAATAGTGATCCCAAACGGCAGGATTGCGTTTGAGAATGCTGAACAAATGATGCCAGAACTTCCAGCGAGTTGAACGCTTGACTCCTTGGCGCCAAACTACGGTTAGCAGTGCTCGCAAGTCGATCCAACTGGGGATTCTTGATGGTATATTTGCTGTAGGTGCACCTAACATCAAGAAGTGGCGGTAGGTGCGGTCTAAATATTTCTCAGCATCGTACACGTCAGAAAATGCTTGAACATATTCTCTCGCGATGTCTTCTAGCGGCCGCGTCGGAATGAAGTTCATCAATGTAGTCTGATTCAAGTTGCCGGATTTGTCGCGCAATCTGCCTTCTTTTGCTAGTCGGTGCGATAATGCAGTGTGCGGTAAAGCTTGCAGCATTCCAAAGGTTGTACTGGGAATTGCTGCTGCTTCGGCGAAGTTGACGATGCGTTGGCCTGCGCCCGGTTTTTCGCCGTCGAATCCGATGATGAATCCGGCCATTACTCGCAAACCTGATTTGGCAATTAATTCTACTGATTCTATCAGGGAGTTGCGAGTATTTTGGAATTTTTTGGTCATTTGCAAGCTTTCTTCGTCGGGGGTTTCAATTCCTAGGAATACGGCGTTGAAATGACATTTCACCATCATGTCCATCAATTCTTGGTCTTGGGCTAAGTCGATGGATGCTTCTGTGTTGAAGTTGAAGGGGAATTTGTGTTCTATTTGCCAGACTTCTAAGTCTTTTAGCAATAGTTTGACACTGCGTTTGTTGCCGATAAAGTTGTCGTCTACCATGAAGACGCCGCGCCGCCAACCTAGGTTGTAGAGACAGTCTAGTTCTGCTATTAATTGTTGGGGTTCTTTGGTGCGGGGTTTGCGCCCGTAGAGGACGATGATGTCGCAGAATTCGCACTGGAAGGGACAGCCTCGGGAAAATTGAATCGACATTGAGTCGTAGCTGTCTAATTCCAGCAGGTCGAAGCGGGGAACAGGGGTTGTGGTAACATCGGGTTTTACGCCGTCCGATCGATAAATTCCACTTTTTTCACCGCGCGCGATGGCTTCGACGAACATCGGTAGGGTGATTTCGCCTTCGTCGAGAATCAGGTAATCGATGCCGGCTGCTTGGGGCTCTTCGGGTACGGAAGTTGGGTAGGGGCCGCCACAAGCTACGGATTTACCGCGCCGCTTGGCTTCGCGGATGATGTCTAGCAAGTCTTCTTTTTGGACAATCATCGCTGACAGAATAACGAGCTCTGCCCATTCCCATTCTGCTTCGGTGATTTGTCGGATGTTACGATCGACTAACTTGAATTCCCATTCTTGGGGTAGAATGGCTGCTACTGTGACCAAACCCAGCGGTGGAAGCAGCACTTTGCGATCGACTAATTCTAGGATTTTCTCATAAGACCAGAATGTTTTCGGGAACAGGGGGTAAACTAGAAGCACTCGCATAGTATGTTAAACCTCACATCACTAAAAGACTTGCGATCTGGCTGGCGTTTGAGAGTTCGATCGACTCTCAATATTTAATGTTAAGGCTAAAATTACGATCTTGCCCGCGATCGACTATCTAGAAAGGGGCGACACCCCCTAACACAAAGATAATGGGCGCAATTTTTAGCTTGCAGTTCCCTGTTATAGTTGGCAAATGTTGATATCTTATCGTATCTCACCATTGATTGACGATAATCGCTTCAAAAGTGCCCGAATCAGGCAAAAAAGAATTTGAAATAGTAGAGTTGAATAGGATAAAGAATTAGGGACGGGCTAGAAGCCCATCCCACAAGAAAGATTGTGGGATGGGCTTCTAGCCTGTCCGATTATTGGTGCGGAGTGTACGGACTACTTTGTATTTTTATCTGGAATTCCGCTAGTTCTTAACATATCAGCAACTGTGCCGCAGTAACTCGGCAATCCAATGCTTTCGGGATTGACCAGATTTTGATAGGTAAAATGGCGGTAGCTGATACAAAATCTATCCCAAGCAGCCATCTGAATTCGGAACAACCAAATAAAGAAATCGGCAAGCCAAGGTGACAGAGTAATCCGAAAAAATATTTTTGTATGCAAATACTTGCAAGCTTGTTCGACAACTTCGTTCGCGGTAATCGCCGGATTTCCGAGTACAAAATGTCGCGGTTCTTCGGAATCGGACGGATGTTCGACTAAGTAATTAACTACTGTGGCAATGTCTGCACCGTGGATGAAGTGAAAACTGCCATCTGCTTTCAGCCAGCGAATCAAACCAATCCATTTGGCGACAAGCGGCAAACCGGATGATAGGTGAGAAACTGGTTTTTCGGCATCTCCTCCTAATACTAAGGTTGGGTAAAGTGCGGTAATTGGAGGCACGTTTGTTAACGTTGATAATTGCGTCATGCAATCGTATTTGGAGCGAACATAATCTGTCCCCAGTTCTCCGGCTTCTTTGAGTAAGTTGTTATCTCTACCGAGAATGCTGGCGGTTGAAAAGTATATTACTTGTTCGCAAGTCTGGGGCGAAAGTAGTTGAATGAGGCGCAGAGTTTTGGTGACGTTGACATCAAAAACTTCTTGGGTTCCTCCCCAAGCTGTGGCTGCTAAAATTGCTACGTCTATTGTTTGCAGCAGTTCGGAATGGCGATCGATATCTTTCATGTCGCCTTGTATGATATTGATGCCCGATCGCGCTTTCCAGTCAAATTTTAGCTTATCGGGGTTGCGAACTAATAGGTAGAGTTCGTGGTTTGTCTGTTGAATCAAGGTTTCGGCCATGTAGTGACCGATACAGCCACTTGCACCCGTTATGAAAATTTTTTTTGTCATTTGCAGAAGGGGAAGGGGGGGAGGTGGGGAGAGAGGGAGAGGGGGAGAGGGGGAGTTATTGGTTTGAATTTGAGGCTTTAGTCGGCCATAGATTTGGGTGACAGTTGAGGTTTGATCCCCCTAAATCCCCCTTAATAAGGGGGACTTTGAGAATACTTGTCCCGTCTTAAAAACCGAGGTTTTGAATGCTCTTGTTCCCCCCTTCTTAAGGGGGGTTAGGGGGGATCTCCGGATTCTATTCGTTACCAGTAGTTAACAGGGATTTTCGGTGGGGTGGGGGCGGGTTTATTTAGCCTGTTTGCAACTTTTAAGGTTGTTGGTGAACCCGCCCCTACGGGTTTTTGGGGTTTGAATTCCTGTCAAATTTAAGTAGTGGGGGCGGGTTTATTTCACCTGTTTGCAACTTTTAAGGTTGTTGGTGAACCCGCCCCTACGGATTTTGGAGAATGAGGTTTTTGGGGTTTGAATTCCTGTCAAATTTAAGCGGTAACTGCGAGCAATTTGTCGGCTTGTTTGGCGGTTTCAAAGAAGAAACGCACGTTATCTTCGGGGGTTCCCGGCAATACGCCGTGTCCTAAATTGAGGATGTGTCCGCGATCGCCCGCTTTGCGAATTGTATCAAGAATTCGATCGCGAATAAACGGTTGAGAACCAAACAATACGCCGGGATCGAGATTTCCCTGAACGTTCATGTTGGGGCCCAAACGCTTGCGCGCGTCGGCCATATCAACCGTCCAATCGACGCTGACGATATCTGCGCCGGATGTAGCCATGCGTTCGAGAAGGCCGCCGCTACCTGTGACTAATAGGATTAGCGGTGTGTCGGGATGGGTTTTTTTGACTTGCTCGAATACCTGTTTTTGGTATGGTAGAGCGAAGGTGTCGTAATCCTGCGGGGACAGTTGGCCGGCCCAGGAGTCGAACATTTGCACTACTTGGGCGCCGCAGTCGATTTGATAGCGCACGTAAACTGCGATCGCATCTGCAAATTTCGAGAGCAATTGATGTAGTAAAGTTGGATCGGAAAATGCCATGTTTTTGATGACGGCATAATCCTTAGAACCTTTGCCCTCAACGGCGTAGGCTGCTAAAGTCCAGGGCGCGCCGACAAAACCGAGCACGGTGGATTTGTTGCCAACTTCCGCGCGCAGGGATTTGAGGATTGTTTTGATAAAGGGCAAACTTTCTTCCGGGTTCAGCGGTTGCAGGTTGTCGATTTGCTGCTGAGTGCGGATGGGTGCGTGGATAATCGGGCCTTTACCTTCGGCGATGTCCATGTCGATGCCCAAACCGGGCATGGGGGTGACGATATCGGAAAATAAAATTACGCCGTCGGGTTGAAACGCGCGCCACGGCTGAAGGGAAACTTCGATCGCAACTTCGGGAATTTCGGAACGTTCGCGAAAGGAGGGATACTTTTCTCGCAAATCTCGATAGGCTTTCATGTAGCGACCGGCTTGGCGCATCATCCACACGGGCGGGCGGTCTAGGGTTTCGCCGCGGGCTGCCCGCAACAGCAAGGGAACTTCATTTAATGATGACATCTTAACTTTTCTCGAATTTAGATCTTTTAATGTCTTTGGTAGCTTACCACTGTGCGATCGTCCTTTTCGATCGAAAATTCGGCGATCGGCCCGCAGCAGCTATTGTCTGATGTCTGTATGTGTATTCGGACTGACGCGGGGCTCAGAAACCGGGTTTTTGGCGATAATTCTTCGTCGCAGTCGGCAGATTCGCAAAAAAACCCGGTTTCTTTGGGTTTGATGGGTAAATTCCCTACTATCTATCATTGCGAGGCACTATCTGTCATTGCGAGGAACGTTAGCGAAGCGATCTCTTATGAAAGCAATCTCCGCATCTATTTTTTCAGCGCTTCTGTTTTCTGGACTGAATTAATTCATTAATTGGTAGAGCTTGATTTGCGATCGAACTGTGGTAGTTTGCGAGGGGTCGGGAAAATGGCTGAAAATACGCTGTTTCGTTCTAACCCTCGCAGCATTGCTGGGCAAGGGTTTCAGCGAGTTTTTCTGCGGGGTTGAAGGAGTTTTGACGGATAATTTTGGGAACCCTTGCAAATCTCCCCACTCGCTGGGGAAAATAATTGAATGGAAACTTGACCCAAAAAAATCAATAGGAATATAATTAAATTATACGAACTTAAAGAGTAAATAAAGATGTTTGATTGGATTGTCAAAACCGTAGCTGATGCTTCAGGGGTAACTAGCCAGCTCAAAGTAGCTGAATGGGCAAGATTGAATCAGACTAATGCTTTTGATATGGGCCCCAAAAACTACCAGAGGTGCTTACATGATTTAGGTTTAGGTGGCAAGTATCATGAACTTGAATACAATGAAAACGGAAGCCTTAAATATCAATAGTATCCATTATTTTTGGAACTGAATTAATTGCCTCACAAATTTTAGCTGGTAAGCAGCAACTGATTCACGAATACAAAATTACATCTAAAATACCAAGATTTGTAGGGGCGGGTTCACCCAAATATACAATGAAATCGACGGACTCAAAAACCCGCCCCCACCGATCGCAGAACCAGAAAAACTTGTCCCCAATCAGAGTTGGTTGGTTGGGTTGGGGCAGGTTTATAAATATTGTTGATTTGAGTTACACATCCGGGTGAGCCCGCCCCTACAATTCCTCGGAAAAGATGATTTTTTCGGGCTTATCTAGTTGGGTGGGGGCGGGTTTATAGATATTGTTGATTTGAGTTACAAATCAGGGTGAACCCGCCCTTACAATTCCTCGGAAAAGATGATTTTTTCGGGCTTACCTAGTCACACACACTCCGCCTACAGATACGCGACATTGATCGGGACGATCGAACCTGCTATTATCATTAGATCGATCGAATCTACCATCATCCGCCCTCGCCGAATCTAAATCCCTAGTCCGCGAATTGTAATAATAATCGCCCGCCGGAACAGCCCTAGTCGGTACAGCGCAATAAGTCCCGTCTCTCCCGGTATCGTCAAATCTTACTCTTACCATAGTACGTCTGAGGCGACAGTCGATCGGATTTAAGCCAAAATCATCACGCAAAATCCGTTCTCCATCGTAGCTGCTGCTGTTACGGCCCCTATCGCTTCTGTCATCCCATCTATTATTACTAGCACGTCTGTCGCCGCCATCAATTCCCGCAACTTCCACCGTGTAGCTACCGCCCCTCGCAGCATCTTTCGCTAACACCAAAAGCTTGTAATCGCCACTGCGGGGAATCACATAATTAAAAGAACGGTCTTGGGTAAAAGCGACTTGCTTGTTGTTCCCGTAAAATAGTACCATAACGGGAGTAAAACCGCGACTTCTATCCGTATCTAAAAACACTTGAATGTTATCGCCTTCCCGCGCAGTGAAAGTATATTCTTGACCGCGCAATTCTTCCGTCGGAGTTCCGGGCGTCCACATATTTCGGAAACGGTAAATCGGGGAAGTGCGGCGGATTACTCCATCTATGCGATCGTTATTTTGTATCGATTCGGCAACCGCACTTGACGGAATCGCCGTAAGTGCCAATCCGGTAACTAGGACTGCGGCAGCAATACTGTTTAACAAGTTGTGTGCTTTCATATCAACCTCTCAAAAGTTTTAAAATCTTTTTGCCTTGTTGGCGCCGACATTTGCATACACACTCTATTTTAAATCTAATTTATGCCAACCGTGTTAACCTCACCCAACTGGACTATTTAGGAATTATCGTAGGGTGCGTCAGGGCTGAGTGTTTTAATCACAGACTAATTATTTTTCCCCTGACGCACCCTACCAACTAATAATTTCTCCCTGACGCACTCTACCAACTGACTACCAACTGTACGGTGCGTCAGGGCTGAGTGTTTTAATCACAGACTAATAATTTCTCCCTGACGCACCCTACCAACTTACAGACGTTGATGCCGCATCTAAAGTTGCGATGTATCCCCACAAATCAGCAATCCCGATTCAGCATCGAGACTCGCCTCAATTCCCATCGGTAAAGCAGCGTTAACCCCTTCATGGCCAAACGGTAAATCCGAGACAATGGGAATATTTAAGTCAAAGAGCCGATCGCGCAAAACCTCTTCTATAGTAAAACTAGGACTATCCGGGCCAACCTCGCAGCGACTAAACCGTCCCAAAGCAATCCCCCGCACCCCCGCAAAAGCCCCCGCCATCCGCCACTGAGTCAACATCCGATCGACCCTGTAAGGAGCCTCCGAAACATCCTCAAATGCGAGAATAGCACCAGTCAAATCCGGTTGATAAGGGGTGGAGAGCAAATGAGTAGCCACCGTCAGATTCGCCGGAAACAACCGCCCAGAAGCCTTTCCACCAGCCCATCCCTTACCTTGCAAAGATTGTAACGGACGGCCTTCTACGCAGTCAAAAAGTCGATCGACAGACCAATCCGGTTCCGCGCCCAAAGTCGTCAGCAGCGGCCCATGAACGCCCCAAATCCCCAATTTGTCGTCATTCCACAGCAAAGCCGTAATATCGGAAAAGCCGATCAACCATTTCGGCGCATGGGAATCGGGAGTAGGAAACCCGGAATTAGCCCGATCGCCCACCTTACCTTTTTCCAAAAGTCGAGTGCTGCCGAAACCGCCTCGAACACACAGAATACCGCGACAATCCGGGTCACTGAGGGCATCTGCGAGCTGTCGGACGCGGTTTTCGTCGGAACCGGCCAAGTAGCCAGCGCGATCGGCAAAACCCGGTGTTAATTCAACTCGATAGCCGCGGGATTTCCAAATTTCCAAACCGCGTTCAAAATTAGTCAATTCTCGCAGCGCGCCGCTAGGTGCGATCGCCCGCAGCAAATCTCCCGGTTGCAGCCATTTGCGCTTCAGCGCTCAAAGGTACGTAGTTGCGCTTCAGCGCTCAAAGGTACGTAGTTGCGCTTCAGCGCTCAAAGGTACGTAGTTGCGCTTCAGCGCTCTTTTCGTAAATATAGTAATCCTATCTAAGTTTCAAGGTACGACTACCTCTCGTCTTGCTAAACTCATTTTATAGCAAGGATTTGATAATTTCCCGAGCTTGAAAATGATTTAGGATTGCTCTTTCCGTATATAATACTAAGAGCGCTGAAGCGCAACTACGTACCTAATTCCGAATTCGATTCGGCGGAATTCCACCTTTCATACCTACGGCAAAGTCAGAATTTCCACCCCAGAATCAGTCACAGCCAGAGTGTGTTCAAACTGAGCCGAAAGCTTTTTATCCTTAGTGATAGCAGTCCAACCATCCGCCAAAATTTCCACATCCCAAGTACCCTCATTAATCATCGGCTCGATCGTAAAAACCATACCTTGTCTGAGCTTCTTTCCCGTCCCCCGCTTACCGTAATGCAAAATTTCCGGTTCCGTGTGAAAAACGCGATGCACGCCGTGTCCCGCAAAATTTCGCACCACCGAAAAACCCTGCGCTTCAGCATATTCTTGAATCGCCGCACCGATATCACCGGTACGAGCACCAGGCTTAACTTCCGCAATTCCTCTTCTGAGACATTCCTCAGTTACTTCAACTAACCTTTTAGCTACAGGTGAAGGTTCCCCAACAAAAAAAGTTTTAGAAGTATCGCCGTGATAGCCATCAACTAAAGGCGTTACATCAATGTTAATAATGTCACCTTTTCTGAGAATTTGTTTTGCATTCGGGATGCCGTGACAGACAACTTCATTGACACTAGCACACAGAGATTTCGGAAATCCTTTATAACCTAACGGAGCACTTTTTGCACCGTGGGCTAAAGTCCAGCGTTCCGCTTCGTCGTTAATTGCCAGAGTGCTGACACCCGGTTTAATCATTGGTTCGAGATGCAGAAGAAGCTGAGCTGCTAAGCTGCCAGCTTGACGCATTTTTTCGATTTCTCTGCTCGATAAAAGCACTAAACGTTCAGTTGCCATAGTTATTTTTGTGGTCTTTTGTTGTGGTCAATTAAGAGTTTATTTAACTCAATTTTACAATAGACTTGAACCAGCGTTCAAAAAGATCGCCCGCGGCTCCTAAATTGTATTCTACCTCTGCTTGTCGCCGGCAAGCACTGCGGTCAATTTTGTCTAAACGGTCGATCGCACTTACCAAGCCATTTACACTATCAGGTTCCACTAAAAAGCCCGTCAGCCCGTCTCGCACAATTTCCGCCGGCCCCCCGCGCTCGTAAGCAATCACAGGCACACCGCACGCTAAAGCCTCGATCGCCACATTTCCGAAAGCTTCCACCCAGCGCGGCGTCATCAACAATGCTCGGCACTGGCGGACTTGTTCTTGCATTTTGGTTGTTGTCAGAAACCCTAAATATTCTACCGGAGCATCCGGGTAATCTGTACAAATTTTGTGCCAATAATCCTCATCTTGCATTTTGCCCATAATTTTTAGGGGAATGCCTGTAATTTTTGCAGCCGCCACAGCATCTTCTAAGCCTTTTTCCGGGGCAATGCGGCCCAGCCAAGCTAATTTTGGTTCCGGTTGGCTGCAAAAGTCGTACAGCGATAAATCGATGCCGCCGTTTCCCACCAACTCGCACTCGCTAGCAAAGGCAAAGGTTTGGGCTTGGGTAAGGGTGCAAACTCCCAGCGTACCGGGAAATTTGACGGCGATTTGTCCGGCGATGCGATCGAACGATCGCGACATGGAGCCCATACTGATAAAATGTGCGATCGGAGTGTTAAAAAATGGCGTCAAATAAAAAGGCAACCAATCGTAGGCAAAATTAACAATCAGATCCCAATCATCCTGAACTTGGCGAGCGTATTCCCACATATTTGCCAGCACAGAATCGGCAGGCATCACAATCGGATCGTGGTAATCTTGTGTTTGGGCAGTTACTTGCAAATCCCCCGCGATTTCGATGACTGGAATTGATTCTAAGACTGAACCTGCCGGCGCTACAACTGTTATTTTATGACCTCGACGCTGCAATTCTTTAGCAATGTTGAAGACTGTAAGTTCGACTCCGCCGCCCAACCCCGAACCGAGTTGACCTACAGAAGTTGATAGGAACAATAATTTTAAAGAGTTATTAGTCATTAGTTATTAGTTATTGGTTATTAGTTATTAGTTATTAGTTATTGGTTATTAGTTATTAGTTATTAGTTATTAGTTATTGGTTATTGCTTATTAGTTATTAGTCACTTACTTGAGAATATTCTCAACAATCATAAGATCGATCTTTACCCGAAGATGATATGGCCTTTCTCAAAAAAAGTGAGGTATGCCCTATGCCCTATGCCCTATGCCCTATACCCATGAGTACCTCTCTCTATTTTCTCCCTCTGTGTCCTCTGCGCCCTCTGCGGTTTAATCATTCTGGTACAGCCGGATTTGATCTTACACATCCGGGAGAATCAACAACTTTCCCTAACACTCTTGCACAACAATTGTTAGGTTACATTATTTGGGAAAAATTGTATAGCATTTATCAGAAAGATGAGGTATGACTGACTGCTTATATAACCGCTTAAACGAAGAGGGCTGAAGCCCAAACGAAGAGGGCTGAAGCCCAACAACGTACCTCACCTATCTGAGAAGGGCTATATTACCCAGTCCAAAAGTATTAAGTAAAAAAGACTTACCTATGGCGAATTATTCCCGGTTGCTCTTAAAAATTTCAGGTTTAGTAACGAGAAATACAGGAATCAACCAGGAATCAGCCGCGCGCCAGTCGCAAACTAGCGTTTGATGAACTGTTCTAATTTGTGAGCTATCTTCTCTATAATTCCCTCCGAAGTATGTGTCGCCGATGATTCTGCTTCAATACGCTTGACTGCATCTTCTGGAAGATTCAGCAACTGCACTAATTTTTGATAAGCTGCGGCTTCGTCAGAGTTAATGTTTGGTTCGTCGGGAGTGCGAGAACTAGATGCAATCACTTCATAGCCGAGTTGCAAGACTAATTCTTTTTCCTCTTGAGTTTCTAGTTGGTGAATCAACTCATCAAGGGGAATATTTTGCATGATGTAATCCCGCAGTTCCTGTTGCATTTGTTGGGCGTCGTCATCTGCGGCAAACAAACGACAAAAGCGATCGAGCATTAAATTAACTTCTTCTGTTGCGAGTTCGCCATCAGCCCAGGCCATAGAGGAAACGATTCGCAGCAGGTTCATCTGGCGAGGCGTAATTGATGGAGGAGGTGGGGTTTGCATAATTAAAATTGGTGATTGCTAATGGGTTATTTGTTATGAGTTATTTGTTACTGGTTATTGCTGATTTTTTATGTCATATCCGGTGAGACAACCATCATAAAAGTCTTTTTTAGTAAGGACTTGAGTCCTTCCCGATTGGCCTATAGTTTTGCAGTGAGGACGAGCGCTCTCAGTACAAAATTTATGATAGGTAATTAACCGGACACAATCTTATTGGTTATTAAAACTAACAAATAACAACCAACAAGTAACAAGTAACAAATAACAACTAACTACTAACAATGATGTCACAAATTCGACAGAGGAACACCCAGCCATCCAGTAAAGTTTTGTTTCTGAATAGTGCTTGGCCGATCGACTGGTACGATCGAATAACGGCCGGGGCGCGGCTGGGCGAGAGTAACAGAACAAGTCCGCAGTTCGTCTTGATGAAAAACTGTCACTTCTACCGTGTCCCCCGGCTGATAGTCTTTCAGCCTCTCTGCCACTTGTTCGGCATTTACTCGAAAACCTGCGATCGCCAGCAACTCGTCTCCAGCGTCAATTCCGGCCAATTGTGCCGGAGATCCTGCTTCGACAAATTTAACCATTTGCCGCCCGTTTTCCGCTCCCAACGTCCAACCCATCCGAGGCGTTTGCTCGCTTTCATCTACCCAAATTTGTAGCCCGAAAGGTTCCAGATATTCGTTATAAGGCAACTCTTCTGTGCCGTCTACATAGCGCGCAAAAAAGTCACTCAAATCCATGCCGGCTACAGACTCGATCGCACTTTGCAACTCTTCGGGAGTAAAGCCTATTTCTGCCGTCCGCGAGCGAGCATTTAACTTACCATTTGATGTCAGATACGCAGGCTTTGCCTCTGTTCCCGACTTCTGGTCAAAATCTTCATTTTCAGGAGAACAACCGCCAAACTGCTGCCACATCAAACGCATCACATCGTCGAGCGATCGCGCGTTGCCGTGTTTAGCTCGAATCAACAAATCCAGCAGAAACGAAACTAATTCCCCTTTCAAATAATAGGAAATCTGCGAATTATCGCTATTAGCATCCCTCCGATAAAGTTTAATCCAAGCATCCCAACTCGACTCGCTCGCAGGCTGCACGTTCCGCCCCGGAGTCGTCTGCAAGCGAGTGATTTCTTTGGCAAGATTTTGGAAATAACCTTTCACGCCATAGAGACCCGCTCGAAAAGGAATTAGCAAATCGTAATAACTGGTCGTGCCTTCAGAGAACCATAAAGAAGGAGTATAATTCTCTTGTTCGTAGTCAAATATTTCGAGAGCTTTCGGTCGAATGCGCTTGACATTCCAGAGGTGAAAAAACTCGTGAGCCACCAATTGAATGAACCGTTCGTACTTGTCCTTGTTCCGAAAACCAAAACGCGAATAGTTAAGAGTGCAACTATCCTTGTGTTCCAATCCGCCAAAACCAGAGCCAGACAAATGCAACAAAAACACATAGCGGTCGTAAGGCAAACCGCCGAACATTTCTGCTTCTACCTCAATGACTTTCTTGATATCTTGAATTGCCCGTTCTGGTTCTAAATTGCCTTGTCCCCAAACTACAAGCTGATGGGGTTTTCCCATCACTTCAAAATCGTAGGACTCGTGACAGCCAATCTCAAAAGGACTATCGACAAGGGTGTCAAAATCCGCAGCAGCGAAAGTAAAATCTTCCCCAGAAACAGGCGGCAAAGTAGTAACTGTGCGCCATTCCGGCTGCGGTGGCACCACTGTCACCGTATAGCAGTTGCGCTCAAAACCGGGCAAGAAAAAGCACAGAGCCGCTGGATTAAAATAACCGTGAGTCGAGTCTAAATGATTGGTTCGTACTGTCAGTTCGTTGGCAAAAATCCGGTAGCAAACCGTGACATCTGACACTGAATTTGTCTCGATTTGCCAGTGATTTTTGCTAATCTTGCGCCAAAGTAAAGCTCGATCGCCTCCTAGCGATCGAAAATCTTGCAGGTGGCGGGCGTACTCTCGAACCAAGTAAGAACCGGGAGTCCAGACAGGCATTTTTAAATCCAGCACCGGCTCCGACCAACCTTGCACGCGCAAAGTCACTTCAAACAGGTGGGATTCAGGATTGGGCATCGCCACCGAATAGTGAATGGTCGGTGCTGTTAGTTGTCCGATCGCGCGATCGGCAGCGGACGAGGTATCCTCATAAGTGACATCGGTCATTGACTTGCCAAATTCATCAAGTGCTTGAGGTTGATCAAATGGATAGTTTGGTGCTCTGGATCGATTTTGATCCAGCCTTTACTATCTAGTTTTTCCATAATTTTGCTGGTTTCATCTAGGGCGATACCTGTCACGTCAGCTAAATCTTCATAAGGGATATTGAAGATATCTCTGCCCTCAGCAGTTTTCTGACCGTAGTTTTCTCCCAGCTCAACTAAAGTATTTGCTAGTTTAACCGCTGGCTGGCGGTTCTGGAGTTGAGAGCGGAGATTGGTTTGGCGCAGGCGCCGCACCATCAGTTGCAGCATCCGGTGATGCAATTGCGGATCTTTAAACAGGGTTTGGATAAATCGCTGAGCCGTGACACTGATCAGCCGCACGGGCGATAGAGCAAGTACGTCATTCGATCGGGGAGATTCATCAAGAATGGCCATTTCGCCGAAGAAAGCTCCCCGTCCTAAAATAGCCATTGATACAGCTCGATCGTTTGACAGGCGGCGGACTTTGACCCAGCCCGACACAACAAAATAAATTGCGTTACCCCAAGAATCCTCCATCACCACAGCTCGGCCTGGGGGATACTCATGCTTAACGGCATTGGATAGCAGCCCTCCCAAGGTTTCTGGGTTAGCACCCTTAAATAGAGGGAACAGCTCACTGAAAGCTTCTGTCTTCATGCAAACTCGCGGAGGTGGGAAATTAGATTAGGCGACACCCAATAGCTAGGGAACGATCGCTGTTTGAGAAAACAAACAATCTGTTGCTGCTACATAAGATTGACACAAAGCGAACGAGACGCAAATCTCAGACACAGGCGAAACTTACTTCGTCTCATAGCTCCTTTGACATACCTCCTCTTCCTGAATGAGAGAGGATTCCTTAACGCTTCACAGACTAATGCTTGCAAGAAGCAAGTCTCACTCAGTCTCCACGTTCGTTTTAAGTCTCCCAATGCCCTAGGTTGACTTTTTGTTTTCCTCACAAGTCAAATGCTTGTATGCCTTCAGGGTTGGAGTCAACCATTGCCCCTCTAGCTGTCTAGGTGCGCTCTCACCGTAGCTGTTTCAACGTGTCTTGAGCCTGTAGACATTTCAATTTTAATGCAAAGCTGTCCTAGAACTATGGGGTTTAAAACCCAATTCTCCAATCAGGGTACAGGGGCCCGCTTCACCTAAAATTATGGGCAGATTTTTCAATCTTAAACGGGTTTACAGGCGTCCCACTGCCTGTTGAACTTTCCCCAACAGAGCTTCTATATAATCCGGCCAGCCGATCGCGATCGACTGCGTGTGGGCCAGAGACTCCGGCTCTATGGCGTCTGCCGTCCACCTCAGCGGTTGACCTTGCAAGTCGCAACAGACCAATCCGGCTGCCTTTGCTAGGGCCAGAGGGCCGGCGGTATCCCACACTTTAACTCTACCGTTGAAATACAGGTACAAACCGGCTCGACCTTGTATGATTTCCATAACTTTTAAGCCAAAGCTTCCCAGCGAGTAAAATTCTACTCCTGGGATGCTTTGGGCGATCGCCCCGGCATAGTTTTTCTGGTCTCTGTCGCCGAGAATAATTTTACAATTGAACGGTGTCGGAGCGGGGGGTTTGCAAAGGCCGATCGGCTGCGGCGAAGAGGTTCCCACAGTTTGGAACAATCCCCAATCTTTACCGCCAAAATACATTTGGTCAAAAGCCGGGGCGTAGATCCAGCCGGCCACCGGTTCCCCCTCCAACAGCAGCCCCACCATCACAGCGTAGTGCTGTTTTCCCTGAATAAATCCCTCCGTCCCGTCGAGGGGATCGATGCACCAGAGGCGCTGGTAATTTGCCTGGTAAGCTGCTCTGGAGGACGTGTTTTCCTCCGTGATCCTGCCATCTTCAGGAAACAAAGCGCTAAATGCTGCTGATAGTTGTCCGTCTAAGTAGCGATCGATACTCGTCACGTAGTCATCTGGGCCTTTCTCGGAAACTTCAAAAGGTTCCGCTGCAAGCTTGTGGGCTTCTTGACCGCACTCTCGGATGATGTAGCGAATTTTTTGGTCTTGCTCTGGAGAAATATACATCAGGTTAAACATAAATGCTTCAGCTAACTTCAGCATAAAAGCTTAAGTCATTGGAATCGAGCGATCGACCCCTGTGACTATTTTTGACTCTTACAAGATTGGCGCCCGGGTGTCAGCCCTAGGCGCAAAAATTAATTTGACGCACTACTTATGGCGATCAGATGCTCTTCGGCGCACCCTACTCATATCGTTTCCGGTTGCATGGGTATTATTCAAATTTCCCAACAGTCAACAATCAATAATCTATCGTTTCCGGTTGCATTGATATTGTTAAAATTTCCAAACTGTCAACTGTCAACTGTCAACTGTCAACTGTCAACTGTCAAGACTCCCGTCCCGAAACCCACTTATCGCGCCATTTCACAGTCCCTTCCGAAGCCAAAACCCAGCGCCGACAAACCAAATTTTCTCGCAGCGGCGACCTTCCTTCCCGCAGCAGCGCATACTTATAAGAAATCAACTTCCCCGCACTTTCATTAAAAGGAATTTCCCCAAACCAAGTATTAGTATTGATATACTCCAGCGGGTAAGCCTTACTAATATCCCAATTCCCCAATTCAGGACAATCTCCAACCACCACAATTCTTTCCCCAGGCTGACTTTTAACACTGTTAAGCTGAGCCCGCACAATAGTTTTCCCCTTAACTCGCTCTCCCACGCGGCTAAAAATCATTACTTCGCGATCGCCCAACTCCAAATTATACAGCATCCCGTCTTTAACTTCAAACTTGCGGCGCGATAAAACCTCCGTATGCTCTCCATCCGGCAACTCCGTATCAACCGCTTCAACAGTCACAGAATCGCCCCGATTCATCGCCACAAACACCACAGAATCGCGATAGCGGCGGACGTAACAATAAACATCAGCAGTTAGATATTTTTGCCACTGACTCCCCATCGAAATAGCAGGATTCAGCCGCCGCAACCCAGACAGCAACCGCACATCGCGGTAAATCGGCGAATCAGTATCCCACTTTTCCATCATCGGGCGGTTGTAAGGGTCATTTCCCCCTTCTGTATCATCGTGCAGGTACTGTTCAGTACCGTAATAAAGGCACGGAATGCCACGACTTGTCATGATTAAATTTATCGCCAACCGGAGCATTTGTCGATCGGCATTCAACGACTGAAACCGCGGCATATCGTGGTTGTCAATAAAAGTAATCAACTCCGTCGCCCCGTAATAGCGGTGATCCAAATTCAGCACATCCTGAATTAACTGAAATCCGGCTTCCGCACCCTGTCCCAATACTTCTCGAATTGCCACGCACAGCCCAAAATCTAAAATAGTCATCCCCGACTCATTGACAAATTCCACAGAAAGGTCATTTCTAGGATCGCTGTAAATCCATTCCCCAAAGATGAAAACATCAGGTCTATGTGTCAAAATATCCGCAGTAAACTCTTGCCAAAACCAGATCGGCATATGCTTAACTGTATCAACCCGCAAAGCATCAACACCTCTATCTAGCCACTGTTTAATTGCTGACTTAATGTAACTGCGATAGGCAATATTGTTTTCATTGAAAGTAGCCAAGCCAGACAGTTCGCAGTTTTGAACTTGCCATTCATCTTCCCAATTTTGGACTTCTCCATAATGGTGATACCAGTTATCTTTGTCATCGTTAAAGTCAGCTATTTTGACACCATCATCGTAGAGTTCCCCTTTTTTGCCACTAAAATCCGGGTTGCTGTGATTGCAGACAATATCGAGCACCAGTTTCATTTTTCGCTGGTGCAACTCGTCTACTAATTTGTCAAATACGGTATCTTTAGTTTCTTGTGTTTGGTTGACAGAAGGATTATCACCTTTAGCAATAAATCGGGGATTTAGTCGTTTAAAATCTTTTGTCCAGTAGCCGTGAATCGCAGCTTGTTCGACAAATAATGCTTCTACTTGCTCAAAAAGCGGAGTCAGCCAAACTGCTGTAACACCCATATCTTTTAAGTAGTCGAGTTTGTCGATAACTCCCTGCAAGTCGCCGCCCCAATATTTGCCCCAATCTTTGCCTTCTGGATCGTAAAGTTCTGGGTTTGGGCCTGCATTATTTGCGGAGTCGCCGTCGTGGAAGCGATCGACTACAATGAAATAAATTGTTTCTTGGCGGAATTCAATATCTCTGGTGTACAGGAATTCTAAATCGAGTTCGGTTTCTGGCTTAACTTCTTCTACCAGAGAGTCAATTTTTTCTTCAGATTGGGTAGTTTCGTATTGAGATGAAGTTTGATTGGGAGTGACTGGTGTCATGAGATTTATTTTTTATACTGTAAGATTGGTCAGCTATTGGGAGTGAGAGTCGGAGATAGCTTTTCCCTCTGCCTGACTTTTACAGCATAATACGTAATTTACTCGTTTAATAAAATCTTCCTCTAGACAGATGGCAGAGTCGTCTATAGGTTCATAGTGATGACTTCAGTCCTCTCTCGTTGGATGAGGACTGAAGTCCTCACTACAAACCAATTTGATGTAGTTTGTAGTGAGGACTTCAGTCCTTCCTTCCTATTCCTCCCGCAAATTTTCGATATCTTCTACACTCAAACCAGTAGTTTGACTAATAGTTTGATTGTCAAGCACATTGAGAAGTTGCCTAGCAATTTCCAGAGCCTTTTCTCTCATTCCTAGCGCGAGTCCTTCTTCTCTGCCTTCTTCTCTGCCTTCTTCTCGCCCTTGTGCGAGTCCTTCTTCTCTGCCTTCTTGAATTCCCTTTCGCAAGATTCCCTGCTGATCCATAATATACCTCTCGCGATCTTCTAAATCTTTCAACTCTTCAGGATTCAAGTTAGTTTCATTAGCAATCGCAAAAGCTTGTTGTATTTCCGAGACATTTTCCATTGTTGACGGTACTACTTCCAAACTGGGGGCATTTTTCATAAAATAAACCCACTTGTCAGTCAAAGTTTCCAACTGATCCAATTGTTTGTTGAATTTCGGCAATTCAATAAATATCATTTCCATCCCTGGATCTGGATACTCAAATAAACGCTTTTTCTCCTTGAACACAAAGTGAGAAATTACTTCTCGGTCGTTTTCAAACATTTCAAAATCTGTAATGGTCAAAGCAATTACAGGTTTTAAGTTAAAGTAACCTTCACCGCGAATCAGTTGAGTAGAGTAAGTTTTTGCAGCATTATAAATCACCCGCTTCGCAAAAGATGCCACATTTAAAACTTGCATTTCGATAATTACAGTTTGACCTAATGCAAGCTTTGCTTTGACATCCAGGTAAGACTCTTTAAGATATGAGACTCTTGATGGTAAATACGGATCGATAATTTCTAAATCGGTGATGGTGGGATGGCCTTTGTAAATTAGGGCATTGAGAAAGCTGATCAATATTGGTTTGCTTTCCTTGCCACCGAATATTTTTTTGAAGGCGAAATCGGTTTTGGGGTTAATGAATCTCATGGTGATTTTTCTCTATTTCTTAAGAATTGAACGAGTCAATCTATCGAGCAATGACAATCAAAATATTTTAAAATTTGCTGGCGGCTGTGGGTATAGCTATATTTTACTATATGGCGATCGCCCAATCGAGCACAGTTCACAAGCTTAACATTAAATAGGACGATCGCCCTTTCGCTCGGATCAGCAACCAGAGCGCCCGCCCCAAGTCAACTCCAAGCCTAACTAACAGAAGCCACCTCCTCAACTCCCGCCTCAGAATGCTCCACCCGAAACACATTTGCGTTCAGATTAGCAACAATTTGTTTCCCCTGTTGCGTCAATTCTAAATAGCCGATCGCATCCTTGACATACCGATAAACCACATTCCAATAAAACTTAGGATACCCCTCCCGCAAATCCGCCGGATTGCGATACTTCAACACCTGATTTTGACCAGTCTCCTCAAATTCATAAAACAGCGCAGTCACCTTTTGCAAATATCGCGGATCGCTCAACTGACCAATTAAATCCGCCGCCCGCACCAAACCCGGATAATTCACAGTATCTTGATAGTCTTCATCCCGAGGAACCGGGAAACGAGTTAACTCAATATTCTGCTTAACCAGGTTGGCATCAATCAGTCTGTGACCCCCAAAGCGTTCCTCAACAAACATCTTTCCCCGATCGACATGATAAGGGGTCAAACTCGCATCAGTCGCCCCTCTCGGTAGCGTTAAATTCGTGTCACCTATTCCCGTCGCATACACTCCTAAATCTGTTCTATCTTGCCGACAAACACCCTTGACATACCCGATATCGTGACACAGCAAAGCAATGTGGAAATGCAGCCAATGTTCGCAGGAAACACCGCCCTCGCGGATGTGCTTCCCGCGCAGAATCTCTTGTCCCACCAATGTCACTAAAATAGTGTGTTCCACATTGTGGTAAAGAGCATCGCTATTAGCAATATTTTCCAAAGCCATATCGGCTACCCAAGCAATAATTTCGCCATAGTCAGATTTGAAGCCACCGTAGGTGTGCCGGTAGCCTTCAATTAGCCGATTTACAAAATCGTTAATTAGCAGTTCTGTTGCGTTAAACATATTCACTTCCATTAGGCAAAGTAATTTGTTAAATTATTGTTATATCTGTTGTTTTCGCTGCTACGGTTTGATATTATTGTTGACTTGACCGTAATGATGGAAGCCCGCTGTAATTTAAAAGCATCCAAAGCATCCACTGATATTAACGATTGTGGTCTAAATTGGCGATCGAACAATTGGCATAGTGCTGCACCCATAAATAATTGATAAGCTCTACAGCATTTAAATTGTATATTTCAATGCCTAATTAAAACGCCTCAAATGCTCTCCCCCTGTTTACCCGAAGAGCGAAGCTGTTATAGGTCTCTCCCCCTCTCCATCGACTATCATAGACAATCTAGATGCACTACGGTCGATCGATCGGCGATCGAGGTATGAAACCCCTCAATCAGCAGTACGGCGTTACATCTTCCCCGGATACATCAGCCAAAAACGACAGCGAGCGAAAACGCAACCCCACTAATTCTTCATATACAGGATTTAGCTTGCACATCGGGGGTATGTGGAAAAAATGGTGTCCGAATAACTGGATATTTCTCTCAAAAGGACACCGTGCGGGTATAACTTGGCACAACCACTTAGCTATTTGCCGATCGCCCACTGCAATGCTATCAAACCAGTGTCGCACTGGTTGAACGAGGATCTGGCCAAAACTTAAGTATCGGCACTGATTTTTAGGTAAAATACTTGTAGTCGAGTTCATGATTTTCCTCAGTAATCCGGATTAACAAAAAGTTATAAATCACCCTGATTACATCATCAACCAAACCCACCGTTATCCCAGTGACGTGAATAATTATTTCCTGTGACACTCGCGGCCCAAAAATGTGATATATAAAGTTCATAGTTGTGATAGTAAGTCCGCAAAAATGTGAGACAGATCACCGCCTTTACCCGCTAAATCCTGTATCCTTAGAGGTATATAAAAAAATTACATAAGTGGTAACTGCCGGCCTCTACTTTACTGTACTTACCTGCCATATATTACCCGGTCAATTAACTAATACAAGGTTTCAGGCAATGATTAAACAAAAATATAAATATGCCGACCTTTCTCAACGTCCCCACACAGATACCGTGCTGGAAAAACTCCCTGTAGAAGTTAAGGAGTGGGCAGAAAGCTTGCCTTGGAACCAGCGACGCTACGTTTTGTCCCTCTCCTACATATTGTGTGCATCTACTCCCGATTTTCAAGCCAAATTTTTAGATGAGTACACAGCCGACGGCTTAGTCTCAAAAATGTTTGAAGATGTAGATACTCTACACCGAGTTAAAGAGTATTTAATCAGATTCCGAGTCAAAAAAGAATTAAACGAATCTGATTTAAGAAGCTACATCAAACAATTTTATATCCACTCATCTCAACAAGCGCTCCGGGAAACAGACCAATATTTAGAATCTGCACTGCGTTTCGTATTGAGTACAGAAGAACGGAATAATGTTTTTAACTACATTTTGGGTTTTGAATTTATTAAAATTGTGTTTCAAATGAGTTGGTTGCAACACGAAAGATTAGCCAGACTTCAAAAAAATCAGTCGCAGTTTATTGAAAGCTATATCAAGCCAATTCAACACGCACACAAAATTAATGCCATAATTGTACCGAAAGATGAGAGAATCTTTTTTGCTAGACGCGCTTATTACGTTCAACAGCCTAACATTTCTTACACAAAACTTATCGAGTTAGTCATGGCTACTTTTACTACAGAAATGGTGACTCACTGCGGATTTTCGATCAGCCGCCACTCTCAAGCTATGCGCTTTGACTGCGATTACATTTACGATCCCCAACCAGAAGAAGCAAGATTTCCTACTGACTTGCAATTTATGAATTGACTCTACGCAGTAAAGTGTATGCTCCGCGTAAACCCTAGGTTGCTTTTTCTCTTTACTTTTAGTTTCGCGTTGCGCCCAGGATAGTTTTTGGAGCATCGGACTTCTAGTTTGCAGTTTAAAACCGGTTGTTCAGCCTGACTTTCTCTAAAATGGGACGGCTTTATCAATTGGCCTTACGCTTGCGTTTGTTCAATTTCAAACCAGCTAACTATCACTCCCGCTAACGGAATAGCCAGAAATATTCCTAAAATTCCTGTCGCTCTCGCGCCTACTCACAGTGCAAAAAATACGACTACCGGATTGAGGTTAAGCGGATTTTGCTTGAGTCTCGGATGAATAAAGTTATCTTGAAATAGTTGACAGTTGATAGTTGACCTGTGACAGAAAGAAGAGGGAAGAAGGAACAGCGAAGAGGGAAGAATGCAGTGCTTTCTCACTTCTGTCTGTGGTAAGGGTGGGTTCTGTTTACGATAAGTACGATCGCGCCCCGAATGCCGCATCAAACACAAAGGCGATCGCACAAACAGCCTTTGACACCCGAAAACCGCCTCGGAAACTCTTGGCGGTGCCAGCATTTGCCGCTTTGGGTGCCGCAACTAACACACAAACGCTCAAACAAAGCTGGCGCCCAAATACCCGGTTTCAGTCCCAGCCTCCAAAAATTTTAACTCTGCCTTGTGGCAGATAGTACGAACAGCTCAATTTTTGGGATACTAGAAATTAGCACTCAACTTAGCTGAGGAACAAACGTGCTGCTATCAAAAGGCTTTGAAGTAGAAATGTATACCGGCACGCCCGAAGGTGAGGTTGTCGGTCTCTCCGATCGCATAGTCGCCGATCTAGAGGGATTTGTGCGGGAGCCTGATAGTCGCAATGTGGAGTACACGACGGCCCCGCTGTGCAGCTACGATCGCCTGCTGTGCGCCCTAGTCAAGCCGCGAGTCCGGCTGCGCGAGTATCTCAAACAGTTGGGCGACTATACCTTGCTCCCGGGAAGTACGCTATCTCTCGGTGGGAGCGATCGATTTTACCGATCGGATCCCAACAACCCCTATCACACCTACATCGAGCAAACCTACGGCACCAAAGTCGTCACTGCCAGCATTCACATCAACATCGGCATCTCCGAACCAGAAATGCTGATGCGCGCCATCCGCCTCGCCCGCGTCGAAGCACCGCTATACTTGGCATTGAGCGCTTCTTCCCCGTTCCTCGACGGCGAAGTCACGGGCTATCATTCTACCCGGTGGGGTTTGTTTCCCAAAACTCCCGCGATCGTCCCCCTGTTTGAAAGTCACAAGCATTACATCCAGTGGACTGAAGAACAGCTAGAACTCGGCAGTATGCAAAACGTCCGCCATTTGTGGTCTGCTGTGCGGCCAAATGGCGATCGTCGCCCCTACTGTCTCAACCGCCTCGAATTGAGAATTTGCGATCTTGAAGTCAATCCTCTGGCTTTGTTGGCCATCACTGCCTTGCTAGAAGCTCGTATTTGGCAGATGATGGAAGACCCCGGCTTAGACCCCTTAGCACTCAGCACCTTACCGGCCGCCACCCGCAATCAAGACTTAGTTGCCCTCACCGACGCCAACGAAATTGCTGCATCCCGGCAAAGTTTGGATGCCGAACTCACTCACTGGCAAGACGGCAGAAAGATTTTGGCGCGAGATTGGATTGAGGAAATTTACCAGGAAGTCTGGCCGATCGCCAAAAAACGTGGCTTTAGTTGCTTTCTCTCGCCGCTCAAAAAGATTCTCCGGGAAGGCAACACCGCCCAACAGTGGTTGAAACTGTATGAGGGCGGTTTGGATGCGCGCACGATTATTCTGCAAGGGATTGATGGCATGGCTCACCAGGAATGGGAGCTGGAAGACAATTTGTGCGGCCAGTTAGTCGCTTGAACAGTAGCAGTGCAAAACAAATCAGAATATTTAATCAATGGCAGCCGGCACCTGTTATAAATAAAAGCTATGAATAGTATCTACCTTTGGGTAGATTTCTAAATGTGCCAATAGCTGTATTTTTTGCTTTGATAGCAACTGCCAAGACGTGTTTAATCGCTGAAACCATTGCTATCCTTGGGGCGATGGGGGCTGTCAACTGTCCCAGGTCAACTGTCAACTGTCAACTGTTTAAAGCTTCATGCCCCAACTTGTCTTGATTCACCCGCAAATTCCCCCGAATACTGGCAATATCGCCCGCACTTGCGCTGCCACAGGCACGACATTACATTTAGTCGGCCCGCTGGGGTTTGAAATTAGCGATCGCTACCTGAAAAGGGCCGGCTTAGATTATTGGCCCTATGTCAATCTCCACTGTCACGAAGACTTAGCTGCTTTTGAGATATTTCAGCAGGAGCGAGGAGGGCGAACGATCGGATTCAGCACTGGTGGACGATGCAGTTATACCCAATTCCAATTTCAGCCCAGCGACTGGTTGATGTTTGGCTCAGAAACTGTCGGCATTCCTAAATTGGTCTTGGATGCCTGCGATGCCACAGTTTTTATTCCCATGAGCCAGCCTGGAGTCAGGAGTTTGAATCTCTCTGTCAGCGCCGCTGTAGGTTTATTTGAGGCTAAACGACAGTTGGGCGAACTCGGATAAATCGCGATCGACAGATACATACATATATAGATATTTAATAGCTGTCGGGTACAACCAACTTTCGCTTTAAATATAAGAAATTTGTATCAAAGCGGTGAAAATCTAGATAGCGGAGATTAATATATTTTATTCATCCAAAAACAGATTGTTATCAGTAATACCAAATTAGTCGCTGCGAGGATGTAGCCACAAAAACAGAGGATTTCAGCGATTTAAGGCGCCAGGGATCGCCTGATTGTGCCTGAAGGCTATTGATATCTAGTGAATATACGGTTGTAGGTTGTCCGGAAATTAGCATAGAGTCGGACAATAGGTGAGAGTCTTAGCCTGTGCGGGAACGGATATTTTATGTATTCGTTCCAACTATTGCGGTGTAAGGCTTGTGGGGTGTAATTGCAGCGGGTTTGACCGAGAATTTAAAAAATTATTACGGTTCGAGCTTGTCTAAATTAAAAAAGCAAGGTAATCTTGCCTAAGCACGATCGCTTTCAACAATCAGAATATTTTTGGTTGTTGATTTAAATTCAGCATCATGCAATCCCTTGAGTGTTTCCAAGGACAGTTAGCGCTTCTCAGTAGGAGGTCGTTTTTTTGAAACGAACATATCCCCAAAAAAATAAGCCTGTTCAGGCTAGTGAAATCGACAGAGACGGTTCTGCGGAACCGTCCAAGCAGACAACGCTCAGCACAGGCTCCTTTCGCTCTCTCGCCACGATCGGGCTGGCAATATCGGTAGGTGCTTCTGGCATCCTGCTGCCGAGAAACGGAGACAGCGCTCGCGCGTCTGAACTCACACCGACAGCAGAATCGACCGTTGAATTAAAGCCTGTATCGACCAACGGGCCCGCTACCACCGGACAAGTTGACGGCTCCTCAGCCGAACAGGCAGGGGTTAAGGTTCAGCAGGGACAAACCCTTTGGGATCTGTCTCGGGACTATGAAATTGAACCGAAGGCACTAGCAACTGCCAACGGCATCAAACCCGATACCGCACTCCAAGTCGGCCAAGAACTCAGAATTCCGGAGGCTCTAGAAGCCTCGCCACAAGAGAACCCTGGCAATACTGCCACAGTCAATCCAGAACAAAAATTAAATCTAACTGGCTCCGAGTCGTTGGATAGTGCAGCCCAGTACGGTCAGTCAACGGAAGCGCCAGATATGGCGACGACTGTACCGACGCAAAGCTCGATCGACAGCCCGAACGCAGACGGGGCGATCGACAGTTTGAAAAAACAGGAAAACCGCACTACAGCATCAGGTCGGCCCCTGTTGGACTCTGAGGTGGGACCAAATTCATCTACACCTGCTGTACCGACGCTGGCATCCCCGGAATATGCCACCTCGCCAGCAATTCCTGACCTCAGGGCCACACCTGTAATTCCCAATGCCTCGGTGGGTCAAGCAGCATCGCCCGATCGATCGTTGGAGTCCATTGAACAGTCTCTCGCAACACCTAGTTTGCCCTCCGCTGTGGTAGTGTCCCCAGCAGGCAGTAGCGCAGGGCCAGCCCAGGGGCTCTATAACGTGCGCCCGGGAGATACGTTAGATGCGATCGCCTCTAATTACCGGGTATCGCCCAAAGAGCTGATCGCCATCAACAAGCTGGGCAATCCCAACTTGCTGAATGTCAATCAACGGCTGAAAATTCCCAACGTTCGGTCAAATAATCCAGCGGTGCAGGCGGCAGCATCTGATTCTGCCTCTAACTCTACATCTGTCTGGTCGGCGACTTCGGTTCCCGCATCTTTGAACCCCAGTTCGTCTACCTCGGAAATAACCAGTGCTGGCGTTGCAGCACCCGCCCCAAAAGTGGCCGTTGTCTCTCCCTTGGCGAACTTGGAAGGTCTGAACAATATTTCAGCGCCGATGGTTCCCAAAATTAACAGCATTCCGCTAACTCAAGTTTCTCAAACCATTAGCGACAACAGAAAGCTGGAACTTCAAGGCGAACCAACATTTACAGGTGCCGTTGACACCAGCGCCCTGCCCCAGCCAGCAAGTGCAACTGCTACCAACCTCGCTGCTGCATACCCGCAGCCTTTCGGTTTGCAAAATGTTAGCGCCCAGGGTTTAAATCCCGCTCCCACGAACGCTGTAATTGAGTCGAATGCGGAGGATCTACCCACCGCTACCGCTCTCAACCCTTATTCCGAACGCTTGAGAGCAGAAGTTGTCAGACTGCGAGAGGAATATCGCGCCGAGCGCAATTCGATCGGGGCAAATGCGGTTTCCCTGGCTCCAACTGAGGGCCCAGAAGCGAAACTCGCCTCCAACCCGTCTGAAGAACTCCCAAGCGTCAATCCCGACCTCTACACCCCCGAATACGCTGGAGCGGTGCAGAATGAAATCGGCAGACCGCCGTCGAGAGGGTGGTCCCAGGAAGTTCAGAAACAGCAGCAAGAGCGTTTCGATCCCGCTCGTGCAGCCGAACTGCAACCGATCAACCTAACGCCTACCTCTACTCAAGAACGGCCGGTGGTAGCAACTGCTCCTTTGGGTTCCGAGGGTTATGACCCCCTGAGCAACCCGTCTTTGGGACGCATGGTTTCTCCAGAACTGCCTCCACTTTCGGGCGCTGATACTTATCTGCCTAACGGCGGCGGCAAACAGCAGTCGGCTAACGGATTGATTTGGCCGGCTAAGGGCGTTCTCACTTCTGGCTACGGCTGGCGCTGGGGACGGATGCACAAGGGAATTGATATTGCAGGGCCGATCGGCACGCCAATTGTGGCCGCCGACAGCGGGGTGGTTACCTATGCAGAGTGGAATGACGGAGGGTACGGCTATCTGGTGGAAATTACCCATCCAGACGGATCAGAAACGATCTACGCCCACAACAACCGAATTTTGGTTAAAAAGGGTCAGCAGGTCGATCGCGGCGAACAGATTGCAGAAATGGGCAGCACCGGCTTCAGTACCGGGCCGCACTTGCACTTTGAAATCCATCCCGCCGGACAGGGTGCTGTCAATCCAATGGCTTTTCTGCCTAACGATACGTCCAGTGCTTCTCGATAACGACTGGTCTCAAGTTATGGGTTTTGAATCATTACCAAAACTCATAACTTAGATCGGAAGGTATTAGAAATTCGGTTGTTGGGAATACAGACATACTTCCACCTACCGTGCTACGATGGTAAATCGTGAAGTAAGTTTGGCTCAGTGGCGCAGTGGTTAGCGCAGGGGACTCATAAGCCCAAGGTCGCAGGTTCAAATCCCGCCTGAGCCATAATTTAATGGAAAAAATCACGCTCTCTATTTTGAGAGCGTGATTTTTTAGACTTGCCGAGAACATACTTGTAGTCGTTATGAGTATGATATATTTGTAACAGTTCGTAAAAAAGGAAACAAAATCTATGACAAGTGAATGCCTCCGGGTTGGTCAAGCTGCACCCGATTTCGCAGCAACAGCCGTAGTGGATCAGGAATTCAAGACAGTTAAACTGTCAGACTATAAAGGCAAAAAGTATGTAGTCCTGTTCTTCTACCCCTTGGACTTCACCTTTGTGTGCCCCACAGAGATTACAGCATTTAGCGATCGCCATGAGGACTTCAAAAAAATCGATACCGAAATCCTCGGCGTCTCCGTTGACAGCGAATTCTCTCACCTTGCTTGGATACAATCAGACCGCAAATCCGGCGGTGTCGGCGACCTCAACTATCCTTTAGTTGCTGACCTCAAAAAAACCATCAGTTCCGACTACAACGTCCTCGACCCAGAAGCAGGTATTGCCCTCAGAGGTCTGTTCATCATCGACAAAGAAGGCATCATCCAACACTCTACTATCAACAACCTTGCCTTCGGCCGCAACGTAGACGAAACTCTCCGCACTCTGCAAGCTATCCAACACGTTCAGTCTCACCCCGATGAAGTTTGTCCCGCTGGCTGGCAGCCCGGTGACAAAACCATGACACCCGATCCAGTTAAGTCGAAAGTATTCTTTGCTGCTGTCTAACTCGATCGTTTTGAGTTGTAGGGCGGCGCCTGTGAGTGCCCGCCCTCGAAACTTTCGGTGCAATGCCCAATCCCTCCGCTTCGCTTCGCCCATTGCCCAATGCTCAATTCCCCATTCCCAAATTAGCAAATATGCTGACTTCTACTGATTTTAGCGGCTTGTTAAATCAGCGGTTTTTCCAAAATTTATTGCCTGTTCCCGCGACTAATGTTCTGAAGCTGGGACAGAGGACACCAGATTTTGAATTGCCGGATATTAATAATGGCAAATTAGTGCGGCTGTCGAATTATCGGGGCGATAAGCCGGTAGTTCTGGCTTTTACGCGGATTTTTACTGAAAAGCAATATTGCCCTTTCTGTTTTCCTCACATTAAAGCTTTGAATGAAAAGTGGGAACAGTTTGCCGATCGCAATATAGAATTATTGATGGTAACCAGCACCGACGACAGGCAAAGCCAAATAGTTGTCAGAGATTTAGGCTTGAAAATGCCTCTGCTGTCCGATCCAAGCGTAAGAGTGTTTCGGGCCTATAAAACCGGTCAGGCTTTGGGTGCTCCTTTGCCGGCTCAGTTTGTTTTGGATGCAGAGGGCAAACTCCTATTTAAACATTTGTTTTCGTTCATAGACCACAATGCTAGTGTGGAAACTTTGCTGAAATCTATCAATAAGTAAGAACACGGCAATTCTGGCTCCAATGCTGTCTCCTAATTTGGAGTTTTTAACCGCAGATACACGCAGATGTACGCGGTTATTTTTGGGTTTTGCGATCGATACTTATTGTGCCAATTTTCAGGGCGGAATACTCGGATGTTCGATCGGCAGAAATCTAGGCTATAGCTGGAATGTAGCTAGTAGCAGTTTAAGCCGATGTCGTCTCCTAAAGGTCGATCGAGCAAAATAGAATTCAGCGTCTTAGCGTCGCATCCTGAGTTGTTGACAGGTTTAGATGCGTGGCTGCGGCTGGGTTTGATTTCGCCCGCTGAGGTTGAGCAGTTGTGCCGACAGTATTTAGTCTGCCCGATACCCGAGCCCGCTGTAGCCCTTTCTGAAATTGACGATCGCCAGAGTTCTCCTATTTCCGAACCCAAAGTACCTGCTCTAGCAACACAAAAAGCATTACCCAGAACCACAAAAAACGTTGTCGAGCGCGCAGAAACTCCTCAAACCCCAACTTTTGCCTCTCAAATTTTGCAGTCCCTCATCGCCGAAATTAGCGTCGTGTGGCTGTTGTTTTTAGGAGTGTTCATGGTAGTTGTCTCCTCAGGAGTCTTGGCTGCCAGTCAGTGGGAAAAATTTCCGGCTGCCGGACAATATGGAGTTTTGTTAGCTTATACTTTAACTTTTTGGGCGATCGGCAGTTGGGCAAAAAAACAGCCTAATTTACACTTGACTGCTCAAACTTTGCAAGAAGTTACCCTGTTGCTAGTGCCGATAAATTTTTGGGCGATGGACACCTTTGGATTGTGGAAATATCCTTGGGATTGGGCAGTTGCCATCGTCGCCGCATTTATTTTGACTTGGATAACGCGCGGAATTATTAAAGATCAGTATCAAAGTTTGTGGGGGAAAAATGTAACTACCTCGATCGCCCTAAATCACTTGGGATTGAGTTATTTGCACTGGGGTTGGGGATTTCCAGGCTTTGCCCTAGCTGCGGTTTACTTGGGTACGGTGGGAACTACTGCTGCTACAGTTTATCAAGTTCAGCAACAACGGGTACAATCTATCACACGCGGGGGAAACACTGAAACTTCCGCCGCTGCTTTCAGTTCCAGCAGAGATTTTCTGACTTACAGAAAAGCCGCTTTAGTAGCTTATTCTTTGGGAATTTTACTGGGTCGGGCGATATTTGTCAAGGATGTCAACATCCATGAAATGGGTTTAGCTTTGGGAATTTGTGGCGTACTGTTAGCGTGGCTAGATTGGCCGCAATCCCTTGCATCTGGAACTACTAGAAACAATATATCTAACGAGCCAAATCCCGGCAACTTTTTTAACTGGCAATTAGCCGGAGGGGGTTTGTTGGGTTTGGGGTGGCTGGTTTGTTTTCGCGAAATTCCTCTACAGGCGATCGCCATTAGCGCCTTGGCTGTTTGGTTTTTTTATAACCGCTTAGTGCGGTTTTGGCAAAAGTTGGATTTGCTAATGCTTTTCGCCGTGGGACTTCAAAGCATTTGGCTGGTTTGGCGAGTGGTTCCTTTAGGAATTAAAACACAATTTGTTGCATTTTTAACTCAGCTTACCAACTCTGGGCAAACTCCTTGGGCTTTTTGGGGTGTTTTGCTGTTGCCTTATTTAATTTTAACCGTAAGTGCGGCGCAGTGGCTCTACCGATCGCGAAAGTTTCCACTTGCCCATTTTGGCGAAAATCTTGCTCTCGGTTTGGGCAGTGTTTTAACTATTATTAGTGTAGTCAATCCGTTTTGGCGATCGATCAATTTATTAATTTCTACTGTAACTTTAGGTTGGATCGCTTGGAAATACCTAATTCCACAGAAGTCCCCACTCGTGGGGATGCCTGTTTCTCCTGTTGATACCAAGGGAAATCCGGCATTTTGGGTTTCGCTGACTCACATTACTGGTTTGTGCGGCTTCACTTCGGCAATTGACTTGTTTTTGCCAAACCAGAGAGACTATGTTTGGGCAGGAATGTTATTGATATTGATGGTGGCTGAATGGGGATTTTTTGTCTGGATGAAATCTGCAAATACCAGAGAAAGTTCTGCATTCTTTCGCTGGCATCCTGCGTTATTCCAAAGTTCCTGGTATCTGGGATTGGTGTTGGCAGGATTGAGCTTTATCTTGCTGTACAGTAATATGCACTCTCAGTGGGGTTTGATGTGGCTGGCGACTCCTTTGGCTTTGACTGCTGTTGCTAAATATAGTGAAACTTCGCACAAACAACTTGCAAGTACCTTGAGTTCGATCGCGCTAATAATCGCACAATTTCTGATTTTTGACTTTCCGGTATACAGGTTAATGGGTTTGGGTTTTGCTGCGCTGTTGATGTTCGTCAATACTTACTATTTAATTGAACAACCAGCGGCTGCAATTGGCGTCGGATTTGGCTTGAGTTTCGCCGCCGCATCTCTTCTACAATTAGGATTTTTGTCTGGTTGGGCTTGGGGAATTGCTGGGGCGATCGCACTTTTGTGTCTCTGGTTGCTTCGCAGCACGATAGTTCGTTATTTTAGCACGTTGCCTGAACCTTCGACCTTGGCTGAAATTTACGATCGAGCTTTGGATGGTTGGGCAATCTTAGTCACCAGCTTGCTGTTGACAAACATCACTCTTTATTCCTTTCAACTCTACGATTCACGCAGTACCTTGAGTTTACCAGCCTCTACTCAAGTGTTGGCTGCTACTTTGGTAACTGTGGCTGCAATTGTTTTCCGAAGTTTGGGCCAACTTTCCCCGCTGGCAATTTATGCCTTGGCTTGGAGTTTGGAGTTGCTGACAGCAGTCGGTTTGAGCTTTATTGGACGCAATATGATTAATTTGGCAGTCGCGAATATTGCCTTGGGCTTATCTACGCAATTGTTGGGCGATTGGTGGCGGCGCCGCAACCCCGATTATCGCCAAATTTTACCCAGCATTCACGTGATACCTCTACTTTACGGGGTATTGGGCTTGATTTTGCGATCGCACAGCTTTACCAATAGTACAGGTTTAATCTCGTTGGGTGCGTCTTTAATTGCGATCGGCATTGGTAGGCGGCAGCAAGAATTTAAACCTTTAGTTTATTTAGGATTAATTGGCGTATCAGCATCCGCCTACGAATCCCTACTATATCAACTTTCCCAAACACGAGGAGGATCTTTTGGCGACGGCTTAATTGTGATAGCAACTCTCGGCACAACATTAACCTATATCTATCGCATTTTATCTCCTTGGTTGAGCAGCTATTTACATTTAACCAATCCCGAATTAAAAATATTCGCTCACCTGCACTGGGTTTTAAGCAGTATACTCCTGATTTCAGCTTCTGGCAACTATATTAAATCCGGGCTAAATTTAGGATTAGTCACTGGTACCCTCTTAGTGCAATATGCTTTCTTGCAAGGGCGAAATCATCTCGATCGCCAATGGGCAGAAATTTGGATTTACTTAGGATGGCTAGAAGCCTTTGGCATCCGGCTTTACTGGATCAATACACCTTTAGTCAAGTACATTTCCGGGCCACTGGGGCCGTGGAAAGTTGCCTTTGCTTCTCTATTTGCCTATTTCATTTACATCTTACCTTGGGATAACTGGGGTTGGTCAAAAAATCCCTGGAAGATAATCGCTTCTCTGATTCCAATCATCACTATTGTGGAATCTCCCGCTAAGTTTTATCCGATTAGCTTTCTGATAGCTGCCGCCTTCTATGTTTTCCTAGCTTGGGAAAAGCGCGAAGTCCGTTTTACCTACGTGAGTGTGGCGATAGTTGACTGGGTATTACTGCGCTGGTTTGGACAAATCGGATTGACTCAACCCGAATGGTATTTTACTCCTTTAGGGCTTTCTTTCCTTTATGTTGCTCAGTACGATCGCGCTTTGCAACTACCAGCCCAAAAAACCCTGCGCCACAATCTGCGAATGCTAGCCACGGCGATGATTTGCGGGATACCTCTTTTGACTCAACACAACCACGGTTTAGTTGCAGGATTTTTTAGCTTGGTGGCGATTGCTGCGGGTTTAGGGCTGCGAGTGCGGGCGTTTTTGTTTGTGGGAACAGGAATTTTCTTAATCAATGTTTTCTATCAGTTGGTGGTACTGATTTTTGACTATCCCCTGATTAAATGGGCGATCGGCTTGGCTTTCGGGATTGTGTTTATCTGGATTGCTGCTACTTTTGAGACGCGGCGCGATCGCATTTCAGCTTTTGTCCAGCATTGGGTTGTACAATTGCAATCGTGGGATTGAGTCTTCCCTTAATCAACTCCTCTGACGCGGGGATATCTGCGTTTACCAAAACTATATTTTTTTGCGATAAAATGTAAAAAAAACGCCCTTTTTTTTGGGGTCAAAGGCTTGACATTGCCGATTCAAAAAGGTATCATATTATAATGGAAGTGGTGGCAATTTTTAAGTTTGAGTTACCACTCCCATTATCTAAAATATAGCGCAAAAATCAACCAAAATCAATAAGTAAAAATACCTTTTTTTGCGCCGCGATTTGAGATTGTGAAAGCAGCAAAGGCGATGCAACAGAAAAAGGGCAACTAAAAGGAGCGCCAAATAAGTGATGACAACTCAGTTAATCAAGCGCCTGTTCACAGTAAAAGAATATCATCAGATGATTGAATCTGGCATCTTGACAAAAGATGATCGAGTTGAATTGATTCGAGGAGAAATTGTTCAAATGGCCGCCGTCGGTGGAAGGCACACATCCCATGTCAAGCGCCTGACAGAGTTATTCTATATCCGCTTATTATCAAGAGTAACCATTGGAGTCCAAGATCCGGTAGAATTGGGCGATCGCTCTGAACCTGAACCGGATATTTCCTTACTGCGGCGGCGCGATGATTTTTATGAATTGGGACATCCTCAGTCGGAGGATATTTTACTAATTGTGGAAGTAGCGGATACAACCGCTGAAACTGACAGAAATATCAAAATTCCTCTTTATGCTGAAGCGGGTATTGCAGAAGTTTGGCTGGTAGATATTAACGAGCAATGTGTCGTAGTTTATCGCGAACCTTCTCCATCGGGATACCAAAATATTCAAAGATTCCAGCGGGGTAAGATTTTATCTATTCTAGCTTTTCCAGATATAGAAATTGCTGTAGTTGATGTGTTGGGATAAAAAGCTGGACTCATACTATTTTTTTTGTGGCGCGACTTGAGAGTCTAAATGAACAAGAATCAGCAAACAATTATAGGCAAAGGTGGGCAGAAACCCACCGTAAAGCAGAGCTATTAATTGTTTAATCTAACTCTGGATCGCCAGCTCTATCGAACGCAATCTCAAAGATTCCCGATCGCACAAACCGACGTAAAGCCCTTAAATGGTCATCTGCATCTTGGCGATTGCAGAAACGCGCCACAATGTGGTTTCGAGCATCAGGCAAAACCCGCACAATCACCCAAGGTTTAGCATAATCCTGTCTGAAGAGATCGGACGTTTTCGTAACTTGCAGATTATCTTCCGGCTGTACAGTAAATTGCCGATTTGGAGAATATTCGGCAATTATCTTTGCACCTGCTTTTCGGAGAATGTCGAGGTAGCTGCTAATCAGACTCCCTGTGAGGTTCGCCGTCAACTGTTCGATGAGATGGCCCGCTAAACTTTTGACCTCTTTTTCCTGCAACAGCACCCGCTGCGCGTCGAAATCCGCGTCAGAGTAGCTGCGGATGCAGGATAGCAGTTGCGAAATGCCGAAGTCGTCTAAGGCCTGCTGATAGCCGCGGGAAAATTCGCTCCCGTCGCTGGAAGGTTCTATCATGGTTTTAGGTCTCCTGAATTTGGGAAGCCACAGGCCAGCGACGAACTTTCCTAGGGGACGCGCTGGCTTTTGACTGTTCCGAGTATAGCACGCAATAGTCACACATATGTAGTGGATACGTGACAGTTAGACATAAAGACCTAAATGCAGCACACTTAAGATCGGCTTAAACAAAACTAAATCTCCGATGACCAAACGCTTGACAACTTATTTAGCTGAAGGAATCTATGACATTCTTGAAGATTGGGCCGATCGAGAACGCCGTTCAATCAGCAGCTTAGCAGCATTCCTTTTAGAAAAAGCTGCGAGAGAAGAACAGGAAAAAATCCAAAAACAGCCACCACCCCCATCTGATGAAAAGCAGGGGCGACAGTAAAATTGCTATGAAATCACCAACGATATACTGATACTCAGCTTAAACAAAAACTTAGTCTCTGATGACCAAACGCTTATCAACATATTTAGCAGACGGAATTTACACTCGCCTTGAGGAATGGGCGAAACAAGAAGGTCGATCGACTAGCAATTTGGCAGCATTCCTTTTGGAGAAAGCTCTTGTAGACCATGAGGAGAAACTGCTAAAACAGCAGTCTTTGTCTGATGAAAAGCAGGGGCGACAGTAAAGTTGATGCGAAATAGCCCGCAATAGACTACGATCGGCTTAAACAAAACTAAATCTCCGATCACTAAACGTTTAACCACCTATTTAGCTGAAGGAATCTATGATATCTTTTTTATACGGCCAGCACAAATAGAAAAATGACCCTTACTTTTGATCGAGCTAATTATAGCAATTTGTTGGCAGAAGTCGCTCCACGGGCGATCGAAACCGAGGCAGAATACGATCGCCTCCTAGCAGTCGCAGAGGGGCTGACGTTCGCCAAAAACCGCACTCTCGAAGAAAAAGCTTTACACAAGTTATTGGTAACGCTAATTGAAGTTTACGAGGATCAAAACTATGCGATCGACAAATCCGAACCTCACGAGATTTTGCAACACATCATGGAAGCCAGCGGCACCCGTCAAGCTGACTTAGTTGGCATCATTGGATCTAGTGGCGTAGTTTCTGAGGTTGTCAATGGCAAGCGGGCAATTAGCAAAGCACAAGCTAAGGCACTCGGCGATTATTTTAAAGTGTCACCTAGTTTGTTCATCTAATTAGGATTAATGCCAAAAAATGCGATTTAGTTCGTAGTGCGGACTTCAGTCCGCAGCTTTTTGCGGACTGAAGTCCGCACTACAAACTGCTTTTGCACCTTACAAACTGGCATTTTTTAATTAAAAACCCGGTTCCTGCAAGAAACCGGGTTTTTAATCAGACGTTATTTATCTGCGTGTCATCGCACTTAATGACTCAATGCGAATTCCGGCAATCTCGGTTCAGATTCGCCACCTGGCAATACCTTAACCTGACCGTTTTCATCCACATCTACGATCGCACTTTGGCCGTCTTTCAGCTTCCCAGACAGCATTTCCTCAGCCAGTACATCTTCCAACAACCGCATGATGGCGCGGCGCAATGGTCGAGCACCGTAGCTGGGATTGTAGCCTTCTTTAACTAACAAATCCTTGAACTTGTCTGTCACCGACAAAGTGATACCCTGTTCGGTTAAGCGACTGAAAATTTCCTGCAACAAGATGTCAGCAATCTGCTTGATTTCTGCCTTGTTCAACTGGCGGAAGACGATAATTTCATCCAAGCGGTTGATAAATTCGGGACGGAAGAACTGTTTCAATTCTTCGTTTACCAAGCTGCGAACCCGGTTGTACTGACCGTCTGCGGCACTTTCGGCAAACTCGAAGCCTAAACCGCCGCCGCCTTTTTCAATGACTCGCGAACCGATGTTTGATGTCATGATCAGCAGCGTATTCTTGAAGTCTACCGTGCGACCTTTAGCATCAGTCAAACGGCCGTCTTCCAAGATTTGCAGCATCATGTTGAAGACATCCGGGTGAGCTTTTTCGATTTCGTCGAACAAGACTACCGTGTAAGGACGGCGCCGGACTGCTTCTGTTAGTTGGCCGCCTTCGTCGTAGCCAACGTAACCCGGAGGCGAACCGATGAGTTTAGAAACAGTGTGACGTTCCATAAACTCGGACATATCTAACCGAATCATTGCTTCTTCGGAACCGAAGAAATATGTTGCTAAGGCTTTTGTCAGTTCGGTTTTGCCGACGCCTGTGGGGCCGGAAAATATGAAACTGGCGATCGGGCGATTGGGATTTTTTAAGCCTACCCGCGCGCGGCGGATCGCCCGAGAAACTGCGCTGACAGCTTCTTCTTGACCGATCAAACGCTGGTGCAAGGTGTCTTCCATATGCAGCAGCAATTCCGATTCCGATTCTGTCAGCTTGCTAACAGGTACTCCCGTCCAATTTGCCACGATGTGGGCGATGTCTTCTTCTGTGACGATGGGAGAGATTCTGACTTGGCTTTTGTTGATTGTAGCTTCGGCGATTTCAGCTTCGATTTCTAATTCGCGATCGCGCAATTTGCCTGCTTTGTCGAAGTCTTGTTCGCGCACAGCAGCATCTTTTTCTTTACTGACGGCCGGAAGTTGTTTTTTGAGTTCTTTAACTTCGGGCGGGGTTTGCGAGTTCAGCACGTGCACGCGGGAACCTGCTTCGTCAATTAAGTCGATCGCCTTGTCTGGCAAAAATCGATCGTTAATGTACCTGTCTGACAGTGTAGCCGCTGCTTCTAAAGCTGCATCGGAAATTGTCAGTCTGTGGTGCTGTTCGTAGGCCGATCGCAAACCGTACAATATTTCTATTGTTTCAGCCACACTCGGTTCGCCGACTTTAATCGGTTGGAAACGGCGTTCTAGGGCTGCATCGCGCTCGATGTGCTTGCGGTATTCATCCAAGGTAGTCGCGCCGACACACTGCAATTCACCTCGGGCGAGGGCTGGTTTGAGCATATTGGAAGCATCCATGCTACCTTGAATCGCGCCTGCACCAACTAAGGTATGAATCTCATCGATTACCAGAATGATATTGCCGGCAGCGCGAATTTCTGCCATGATTTTCGTCAGCCGTTCCTCAAATTCGCCTCGGAATTTTGTACCAGCAATCAGCGAACCCATATCGAGGCTGATTACTTGTTTGTCTTCTAAAATTTCCGGGACGTTTCTGTTAACAATCCGCTGGGCGAGGCCTTCGGCGAGGGCTGTTTTGCCGACTCCGGGTTCGCCTACTAACACTGGATTGTTCTTCGTGCGGCGCCCCAACACTTGGATCACGCGCTCGATTTCATTTTCGCGACCCACGACTGGATCGAGTTTGCCGGCTGCTGCTAGCTTAGTTAAGTTAGTGCCGAATTCTTCTAAAGTCGGGATTTTGCGATCGCCACCGCTATCTCCTCGGCCTCCGGGGATTGCCGCTACTTCTCCCACAGCACGAATTACCTGCGTGCGAACTCTCTGGCGATCGATTCCCAGGTTTTGCAGCACCTTCGCCGCCACACCTTCATCGTCTTGAATCAACCCAAGCAGAATGTGCTCGGTGCCGATGTAATTGTGGCCTAACTGCCGCGCTTCATTCAGCGCCGTCTCAAAAATGCGCTTGACGCGGGGTGTAAACGGAATTTCTGGCGGGAGAAACCCGGAACCTCTACCGATGATATTTTCGATTTCATTGCGCGCCTCTTTCAAGTTGAGGCCCATATCCAGTAATACTTTTGCAGCGATGCCAGTGCCTTCGCCGACAAGTCCCAGAAGAATTTGCTCGGTGCCTACAAAATTGTGACCGAGGCGCCGTGCTTCCTCTTGAGCTAGCATTATTGCTTTAATGGCTTGTTCTGTAAAGCGTTCAAACATATTTTTTCCTTCCTACTGTCTTGGCGAGGGCTGTATCGCTGCTGGTGAGGAGCGATTTGAAATACTACACAAATTATATATGTAAATTTTTGTGTATTTCCTTCTTTAACAATGTATCGCTAGTAATTAGGGGCGGACAGTGGGGAGAGCCGAATAGCAGGGGTGTGGTTGCCGTCTCGGAGTACGCTGTACAATACGAGCTACAAGTGGCAATGCAAATTAAGGCTAATAATGTTGGATCTCACTTTACTTGGCGGCTGCCACTGTGTCAAGCATTTTCTCAAAGAAAGCAAGCGAAAGTGCCTCGGGGGGCGATCGGGGAATGCTTTTGTTTCAAATCACGTGCTTTGAGCCAAAGTATTGCACCCTAAAGCAATTTTATTTTAACCGGTCAAGGGACTGCTGCGTGCGATCGATCGCCTGCGACCAAATCGACAGCGTTTTTTAATTGCTATTAGTCGCCTGCTTGCCCAATAAATTAAGAGGGCTTGAGACTCAGCATTTTTTGCGGTGATTTTGCCTTTTAACTTATAATATTTTCCTCATTTTACCGGAAATAATTGGTTGAAAGCCGGAACCCTTTGAGACAGAAATTAAAATCAGACTATTCATTACTCCCATCCTCGGACTTAAGGATAGAGTTCGCTCTCGAACTGTCAACTGTCAACTGTCAACTGTCAACTGTCAACTGTCAACTGTCAACTGTCAACTGTCAACTGTCAACTGTTTAAAGCCATTGTGCAAGCAACTGTTCAATAACTTTCACAAAGCCGATCGCAATTTGAATCAACGGCCAACCCACCAGACAAATTAACGCCGCCCAGCGAGTTTGAATATCCAAACCTTGGCGAACCGCCACAATTACAGCCAGCAAACTCCACACAGCTAATATCCGCTCTATGCCTTCTCCCAGCAACGGAATTAACGTTAAGAAATTTAGCACTTGGGGGGCGTAGGCAAATCCGATCGGCACCAGCAACTCCCCATAAGTTACGTGACCCGGTTTCAGCCAGTCCCCAATTTTCGAGATAGTGAAACTCCAAAAAAAATAACCACCCACGACTGCCAAACCATCTATCCAAAGTGCTAAAAATAACACAGATAGCTCAGTTCGATTGATTAACAAAATAACGGCATTTCCCAAGACCCGAGACACCGCTGCTAAAATTACAATTGTTAAAGCTATCCGCTTAGTTCTGCCAGTGTAGGGAGTTTTTTCATAAAAATTGCCGTTCAAAGAAAGTGCGTTCCAAAGCGTTGCCCGCAAACCTGTAATTGAATCTTCTCCCTTCACCTTTAATCCCTGCTCCTCTAGATAGTTGACAAGTTGGATAAAATAAGCTCTAATACAGCAGACTCACCGAACTATTTCTACGTAATTAGGTAATTAACAGGCATTCTACCAGATTTTATTAAATGCTAAGATTGATTTTGCAGATACTTGCGTGGCTGCGCGGGGGAAGTTTAAATTTGTTGACCATCGCAGGTGTAATCCTGATAATTTGGGGCATTCTTTCGCCGATCGGAACTGTGATCTGGTGGCTGGGTCAAAGTGCCGAAACCTTGGGTATCAAGAAAAGTCCGCCGGGGATATTGCCCTCAAACAACGGCAATCTAGAAGCGCGCAAGTCTTCGCCGATCAATTGTTATATCATCTTTTTACCGGGAGTTGGCGATTTTTCGGGGAACGAATTAACGCCGGGAGAAGAGTTTTTTCTCAAGCGTTTAGTTAAAAGTCACCCGCAGTGCGTAGCAGTGGGGGATATTTTTCCTTATTCAGCTTCTAACAAAAGTTTAGGAGGACAGCGGTTGCTAGCTCCTTTTTGGCGGTTTGCAGAACACGCAAAAAGCGGGCCAATTGCGGGCGATATATTTATCAAAATTCGCAATCTCTGGAGGTTTGCAATTTCTCTAGATTATCGCTACGGTTTTGCATACAATCAGGGAATTGCTAATGTAATTATCGATCGCATGAATGCTCAATCTCCCATTTCAGCTAATCCTCAAAAACCTTTGCAAGTTATTTTAATTGGCACTAGCGGGGGCGCACAAGTTGCTTTAGGTGCTACTCGCTATCTTAAAGAATGGCTGAATGCAGAAATTACAGTTGTTTCGGTTGGGGGCGTGTTTTCGGGAGAAAATGGTTTTGCAGAAGCCGATCGCATTTTTCATTTTCGCGGCACTCGCGATGCAATTGAGGATATTGGCGGCATCGTTTTTCCGACTCGCTGGTACTGGTACGCGACTTCACCTTTCAATCAAGCGCGTTCGCAAGGCCGCTATGCAGAAGCTTTCAGCGGCCCTCACAAGCACGACGGCGATGATGGATATTTTGGAGAAAATGTGGCGGGGAACGGTAAAAAATATGTAGATATCACGCTGGAAAAGATTAATCAATTGCCTGTTTGGTCTGAGGGTGCGGCCAAAAGAGAGGACTGAAGTCCTTCTTAATTCAATACGCTTGGCTTAAGATGGTCATTGCGAGGAACGAAGCAATCTCCGTATCTATTTTTTATGAGTTTTCCCTGTTGTCATCTCTTAAATTAACCGTATTGCTTCTTAATTCCTAAAGATTAGACTTGAATTGCAAAAATAATTAGGACGCTGCTCAGATCCCATCGGGTGCATCTGCTTTTTGAAGAGGGCGAAGCATGACCGCATATAAGTTATTAGTTATCATTCCATATTCACTGCGGTCATGCTTCGCCCCTACACACATATTTGCCAAAGCCAGATGCACTCAGCCCATCCCACATTTTTTTTGTGGGATGGGCTTCTAGCCCGTCCTAAATTTTGATTAAAAAGACTTTTGCAATCTTGTCTATTAATCAAGAGAGGACTAAAGTCCTTACTACGAACCAATTTTATGATAGTCGATCGACCGCACATCATCTCAATCGATAACATATACCTTTTTCAAATTGCACCAACTCAAAAGCAGGGTCAAGATTTACAGTTGTTTCTCCTCCCCCTAGGAATAAGTAGCCCTTGGGGCGCAACACCCGCCGCACTCTCGCTAAAATCGATTGCTTTGTCTGAACATCAAAATATATTAAGACGTTTCGCAGAAAAATAATGTCCATTTGAGGCATCGATCCAAAGGGTTCTGTCAAGTTAATCTGGCGAAATTCGATCGCCTTGCGGAGGTGTTCTTTAATCTGCCATTCCTTGCCACACTGCTGGAAGTATTTGTGTAACAATGCTGTTGGTAAACCGCGCACTACTTCGTGCTGCGCGTAGCATCCAGAATTTGCTCGCTTCAGCATGGCTGTAGAAATGTCGCTACCAAGTATCTGTACTTGATTTCTCGCTAACTGCGGAAAGTATTCGCGCAGCAGCATCGCAATACTGTAGGGTTCTTGGCCGCTGGAACAAGCAGCACACCAAATATTCAAAGTGCGATCGCCCTGGATCTGTTTTAACAATTCGGGAAATACTGATGTTTTTAATATCTCGAAGGGGTTGACATCTCGGAAAAAAAATGTCTCGTTGGTCATCATTGCTTCGACTGTCGATTCGTGAAGTTGGTTAAAACGCTGTTGTTTGATTTGTTTTAACTCTGCAACTAACCCGCTGATGGAGTTTGCTCCGGCTTCTTTAGCTACCATCCCTAAACGCGATTCAACGAGGTACATCTTTTCTTCGGATAGGAATACACCTGTGCGATCGTATACAAGTTTTCGGATATAATCAAAATCTGCAATAGTTATCGGCATGGTAATTGAAGGAAGAGTTGACAGTTGACAGTTGACAGTTGACAGAAGGAAGAAGGAAGAAGGAAGAAGGAAGAAGGAAGAAGGAAGAGGGAAAAACAGTTATTTGTGCATTCGTGACTAATGACTACTATTAGCGAGAACTTAAGCTCGCACTAATGACTAAGATCTTGCAAAACATCACTAATGACGTTGGACGTTCGCGAGCGGGGACAGCACTATGACTAATGACTAATGACTAATGACTACTGACTAATGACTACTGACTACTGACTACTGACTACTGACTACTGACTAATGACTACTGACTAATGACTACTGACTACTGACTGCTAAAATCTACAACTTTATCAACATCTAAAAATAGCAGTAACTGCCCTTGTAGCTTGTACGCTCCTCGAATTAGCGGGCGTATTTTGCTAGTAAAAGTATCTGGAGGAGTTTCAAAATCAGCTTGAGATACTTCTAGCACATCTCCAATATCGTCAACTAACCAACTGACTGTTTCATCGCCAGTTCTCACTATCACATTTAAAGGCAATTGTTCCACAGGCCGATCGCACAAATCCAACCGCCTCCGCAAATCAATCGCCGTGACAATTTGTCCCCTCAAGTTTATCAATCCACCGACTACTGCGGGCGCTAGCGGCACTCGCGTCATCTCCTGATAGCGGATAATTTCTTGAACTTTCTCAACCTCTATGCCAAAAAATAAGCTGTCAACGAAAAACGTACAAAGTAGAGTTTCTTCAGGCATTGTTTAATTATTCCTTTAGTGGCCCGAGCTGGCGCTTGCTAACATCTGCTCGACTCCGAATAAATTGTTGTTAATTACTGCATCAACATCGAGGATTTCAGTAACTTGACCCTGAATCACGGCACAATATGAAATTCCTGCTTGAGTAGCTGCACCTTTAATGTCGATCGCCTGTTCTACAATATCCAGGATGCGATCGACTACCAGACCGACTTGGTGTTCTGAGCCGATCGACACTACGACTAACGGCAGTTTATCATCTGCTGCGCGCGATCGCCCGTCCAGACCGTTGGGCCCCCAATCAGCCGACTCACTGCCGCTACCAAACACCGCCGTCAAATAAATCACCGGCATAATTTGGTTGCGGTACTGCACCACATTCTGCTTCCCGACTCGCTCCAAAAGATGGCGGGGAAACTCTTCTAAGCGACAAACTCGCGATAGGTGAATCGCCATCCGCCGACAGTCTGGGCCCTGAAATACTAGCAACTGTTGTGGAGGTTCTGAAGATTCCCGGCGACTGTTTTCATCAGCTAAAATCGCCTTTTCCTGAGCCTCCGTCATGTGGGTTTTCTGAGCAATCCCGTGCACGTCCAAAATCAAAGCAACTTTACCGTCGCCCATAATAGTTGCTCCGGCAAAACAAGCTAGAGATTTTAGTTGTTTTCCTAAAGGCTTAACCACAATTTCTTGCGTGTCGTTGATGGCATCTACCACCAACCCAAAAGGTTTGTCTGTCGCTTGCACTACTACAATATTTAAAGCCTCATCTGTGTCGAATTGCGATTTTTTGCCGTTTTCTACAATTCCTGTTTCTAACTGTAATTCCCGATTCAAATAAATCAGTGGCAGCAGTCGCCCCCGCAACCGATAGACTGGCGTTCCGTGAAACATTTCGATTTTTTTAATTTGTTCTCCTTCCAAACGCATCAGTTCTAGCAAATTGACTTGAGGAATTGCGTAGCGAGATCCTCCGGTAGTAATAATTAATGTCGGAATAATCGCCAGAGTTAAAGGAATTTTTAACTTAAAAGTTGTGCCTTTACCGACTTGACTTTGAACGTCGATCGTGCCGCTGATTTTTTCTATATGTGTCTGCACAACGTCCATCCCCACTCCCCTACCGGAGATATTGGTGATTTTTTCGGCGGTTGAGAAACTGGGCATGAAAATTAAATTTAGGGCTTCGCGATCGCTCATTTTCGCTGCGTCAACAGCAGAAAACATTCCTTTTTGCACTGCCTTACTTTTAATTCGCTCTGGATCGATTCCCCCGCCGTCATCGGAGATTTCTATGTTTACCTGACCGCTTTCGTGATAGGCTCGCAGTAGCAGTTTACCGAAGGCGGGCTTGCCTTTGGCGACTCGCACTTCTGATGTTTCAATGCCGTGATCGAGGCAGTTACGGACTAAGTGAGTTAGCGGATTGGCGATCGCCTCGATTAAGGTTTTGTCTAATTCTGTTTCTTCGCCTTCCATTTCTAACTGTACTTGTTTGCCCAAGCTGAATGCTGTGTCGCGCACTACGCGGGGGAATTTGTTCCAGATAGTGCGAATTGGCTGCATTCTGGTCTTCATTACTCCTTCTTGCAGTTCGGAAGTAACTAAGTTTAAGCGGCTGGATACTGATTTTAATGTATCGTCATTTTGGGTGTTTGCTGTTTGGGTATTGGCAAATTCTAAGATTTGGTTGCGGCACAAAACGAGTTCGCCTACTAAGTTCATTAGTTTGTCCAGCAAGCCGACATCTACTCGGATTGCAGTATCGGAAATTTTGAATTTGTCACCCTCGGTATCCGCAGCATTTACCTGTTGGCTGGTAGTATTCGTAGCAGAGGGAATTAGCAATTGCTCGATCGACAATAAAGCATCTGCATACAAATGCTCTCGTGTCAACTCTGATTCTTCTGGTTCCTCGATCGCAACTTCTGGAGTTACTGAGTTGGATTCGGCGATCGCACTCGGCAACAATTCAGATGCAGTACCGCCGGATTCTTGGAGTTGCAAAAGTCGATCGAGCAATGCCGTGTGGGCGATGGGGCTTTCTTCTCCCGTCTTTTCCAGGGCTTCCATGTGCGATCGTACCGCGTCGATTGTCTCCAGCAAAGCGCTAGTAATATCGGGAGTCATCGTCAAAGTGCGATCGCGCAAGAGGCTGAGCAAATTTTCTCCTGCGTGCGCCACAGACTCCAGTTTTTCCACCCCCAAAAAACCGCTATTGCCTTTAATCGTGTGCAAACCGCGGTAAATCCGATTCATCACCTCTCTATCGGCATCATTTTTTTCTAAAGCTACTAAATCCTCCTCAATTTGGTTTAAGTATTCGTAGCCTTCAATCAGAAATTCCTTTACATCTTCATCAATTTCCATCGAGCCAGTTCCTTATTCATCGGTTTGACGCTGGATTAAAATAGGGTGCATCTGGTTTTGGCAAATATATCCGTAGGGGCGAAGCATGACCGTAGTCAATATGGGATTATAACTAATAACTTATATGCGGTCATGCTTCGCCCTCTTCAAAAACCAAATGCACTCTTAAAATAAATTATCGAATAGTTGAAAACTGTAGTGTGCCCCAGTCAGTGGATTTTAGATTTTAGATTTTAGATCGACTCCTCTAGATGGATCTGGGAGCTTGAACTATTGTCTAAAATTTTGAGTTCGACCCTCGTGAGTGTACGTGGCACGGTACCCGTTATTGGGCGGGGTCAGCTTTATTCGCGATCGTGCGATCGTAGCTAAATCATTGCCAACTTGACCTCATAAGTATACTATATCTATACGAATTAGCAAAAATTATTAACATCGCAGCCCCGCAGTCGTGTTTTTGAACTCTGGCAACAAAAAATCTGTATCAGGGTTTACCGCAACTGCCAAGGAAAATGCACGACTTACACACTCTTAGCGCACCCAAACCCCGTTTCTTCCTAAAGGCCTGTCCCCAAACCTCTTATTTATCGTATAAACCGGGTTTCTTGAGCCAGCCATCGGATAGAAGCTGGCAGAATAAATGAATATAATTTTTCAGGATTGTTGCCTCCCAAGCTTTTTTTTGATAACTTCTGAAGTATACATAAATTTCGTCACTTTTCCACCTACAGAAAATGCTAGAACAAATAGAACAAGCGCAACAAAGATTCAACGTCCTCGATCGCGTTCCCATCGGATTGTGCGTGATCGCTCGCGATTTTACCGTGCTGTTTTGGAACCGCACATTAGAGCAGTGGACAAAGCTGCTCAAAAAAGAAATAATCGGAACTAACCTCAAAACTCACTTTCCCCAACTCGAAGAACCTAAATATCAAACTCGCTTAAAACAAGTATTTAACAATGGCTTGCCCACCGTATTTTCTCCCCAACTCCACCAGCCCCTAATTTCATCAAATTTACCCAACGGCAAACCGAGAGTTCACAACACAAACGTCACTCCCATACCAGCCATCAAAGGAGAAGGTTTTTATGCTTTAATAGCGGTTCAAGATGTTTCCGAAGTAACGCAGCGCATCCAAACCTATCAGCAAGAAATTAAACACCGATTAGTAATAGAAGAAGAACTTAAACGCGCCACAACTGACGCCGAAGCTGCCAACCGAGCCAAAAGTGAATTTTTGGCAATGATGAGCCACGAAATCCGCACGCCGATGAACGGAGTCATTGGCATGACTGAGCTGTTGCTAGATACGCAACTTTCGCCAAACCAGCGCAATTTTGTGAATACAATTCGTACCAGCGGCGATTCTTTGCTGGCAATTATTAACGACATTCTCGACTTTTCTAAGATAGAAGCAGGCAAGCTGGATTTAGAACAAGAACCGTTTAATCTCAGAAACTGTGTCGAAGAAGCTTTAGATTTAGTCGCGATGAAAGCTGCGGAAAAACAGCTAGACTTAGCTTGCGAATTGGATGCCAGTGTTCCCGCCTTCCTGTACGGAGATGTCACCAGACTTCGCCAAATATTGATAAATTTGCTCGGCAATGCTACCAAATTTACCGAAGCAGGTGAAGTGGTAGTTAAAGTAACAGCAAAACCCATTGCCGACAATGCTGTAGAAGTTACGCAAACTAACTCAATTTCTCAAATAAATATTGGGCTTGACAGCGAAAAATTCAGGCATAAACCAGCTTTAAATTCTTCTCTGTCAGACTCTGATGCTGCCGATTCTAAATATCTAGAACCATCAGAAAGTAGTAACTACGAAATTCAATTTACTGTGAGGGATACAGGCATCGGAATTTCGCCCGATCGCAAAAACATACTATTTAGAGCCTTCAGTCAAGTTGACAGTTCCACAACTCGCAAATATGGCGGTACTGGCTTGGGCTTAGCCATCAGCAAACGCCTCAGCGAAATCATGGGTGGCACTATGTGGGTAGAAAGCGAAATCGGCAAAGGTTCTAAATTTTCTTTTAGCATCAAAGCTCAGCCAGCACCGGCTAATGAAGAAATATTAAACCTGAATGTACCCCAGCCTCAACTAGCAGGTTTGCGACTGCTGCTAGTTGACGATAATCCCACAAACCGCAAAATTCTTACCCTGCAAGCTATGTCTTGGGGAATGGTTGTCCGCGCAGCAAAATCTGGCGCGCAAGCGCTGAAAGTGCTGCAATATGAAACTATGTTTGACATAGCGATTCTAGACTTTCATATGCCAGAAATGGACGGCATTACTTTAGCAGAAAAAATTCGAGAATTTCCTCAAGGTAAAAATTTACCTTTAATGATTTTGAGTTCTGGGGGCAGGCCATCTCGCCGCGAATTTCAAGGGCGAGTTGAATTCGCAGCTTTTGTATACAAACCAATTAAGCAAGCACAGCTCCATGAAGTTTTGCTTCGCATCTTGGGCGGGGAATGTACCCCAATTCAACCGTGTTTTTCGCAGCCTCAATTTAATTCACAATTAGCCGAAACACTGCCTTTGAAAATGCTGTTGGTAGACGATGTAGAACTCAATCAAATGGTAGCAGGGCAGATGTTGCAGAAGTTAGGTTACAGTGCAGATTTTGCCAGCAGCGGACAAGCAGCTTTGGATGCTTTGGAGCGTTCGGAATACGATATTGTGTTTATGGATATGCAGATGCCAGAAATGGACGGTTTGGAAACTACTCGCCTGATCCGCCAGCGATTTTCGGGAAATTTAATATTAGAAAATCCAGCTCCAGAATCTGGATTTTCAGCAACAGACGAGCAATCTCACAATCCAAAATCGACTTCTCCTTGGATTATTGCGATGACGGCTAATGCGATGCAGGGCGATCGCGAACTTTGTTTAGATGCTGGCATGAATGATTATATCAGTAAGCCGGTGCGAGTCCAGGCGATCGTTCAGGCGATCGCGCAGTACGATCGACAAACCGGGCGATCCAAATCCTATTCAGATCTTAACAATTGGCAGACTCAGCCGACAGACTCTGCTTCCCAAGCTCAGCCTGGAAACGAAATGAAAAATGTTGCACCCGCAGTTGATGAAACTGCGTTGGAAGAGTTAAAGCATTTAATCGCCCGCGCAGGTGTTTTGATTTCACAAATTGAAGGTGGAAGTCAATCGGGAGTTGCAAATTTTCCTCCTAATTCTGGGGAAATTGTAGCGGGTACTAATAACATTAAATTTCCGACTTTACCTGCTGTGACAGTTCCTAGATTAGAGGCAGAAAACTCCCAAATTTTACCGCCAGCCACACCGCAAAATTTTCTACCCGAAACAGCACAAACCGAAATAGAATTGCCGCCTCTTGACAGTCAAACTTTTGAAGAATTGACGGATTTACTGGGAGAAGAAGCTGAAGAATTTTGGATCGAGCTAGTAGATAAATTTCTGGAAGTTGCACCGCCAAAATTGCAGGAACTCGCCGATGCTGTCAATCAATTGAATGCTCCCGCAATTAAAGCCTCGGCTCACGCTCTTAGAGGTGCTTGTACGACAGTCGGAGCCATGCCTTTGTTTCAATTGTGCGCGCAGCTCGAAGAGATGGCCCGGAAGAAAACTCTCTCAGGTAGCGAGGTTCTGATGTGCAAAATTGCAGCCGAATATCAGCGGGTAAAAGCGGCTTTGTCATCTAGTTGATTGCTATCGAAGAAGGAAGTTCCGCAACGGATTTATTTGCAGCATCTCAATGAGTCAATCGTGTACGCAAGTATCACAATACTTAAAGGTTTTTTAGGTACGTTATTGCGATAGAGCGCTCAAGCGCAACAACGTACCTTTTTTAAAGTGCCACTTGTCTCCAGGAGTGTGAGTGTAAAAAGCAAAAATAATTGACAAAAGCAACCCGATATGGTGTGTCGGTGGCGCGGGACGATCGATCGCCCGTTTTCCGCAAAATGTTCAACATTTAGGCCATTTAGCCAATTGCGAAAATTTAAAAGTTCTGACATAATCTGATAGAATTCTCAACACGATCTCAATAGCAACGTGACGGCTCAATTGCTAACTTTTCAGATACTGTAACAAAATGTCAGTATAAAAAGTGACAGATTATCCTATCCGTTGCCGAAAGTTAAGTATTCCATGGAGTATGAGATTATACAGTTGTTAAAAATCATCAGAGTGCGATCGATCTACAGTGAACTCATCCATTTCAACGCAGAAATTAAATCTGCTGCTGACTAAGAACTTGATGCTATTTTCACAAGAATATGATTAGTGCTGACTTTAGAATCAACTCGCAAACCACGCCCCAAATTCTGATCGTCGATGACGAAGCAACCCAGCAGCTATTTACCCGCCGGATTATGGAAAAAGAAGGCTATCGGGTAATTGAGGCATCAAACGGACAAGAATGTTTGGACATTTGTCAAGAAACTCTCCCAGATATTGTCCTATTGGATGCGATGATGCCTGTAATGGACGGTTTTACTTGCTGCGCCCAACTCCAGGCTAATCCCCAAACGCAAAAAATCCCGGTGCTGATGATTACAGCACTAGATGATAAAAAATCTGTCAATCAAGCTTTTGAAGTAGGAGCAACAGATTATGTGACGAAGCCGATTCACTGGCCAGTGCTGATTCAGCGAGTGCGGCGCTTGATTCAACAGTCTCAACTGTATCAGCAGTTGATGGAAAGCCAAGAGAAAACTCAAAAATTATTACTGAATATTTTACCAGAGTCGATCGCACTCCGGCTCCAAGAAGAATCAGCCCCAGACTTAGTAATTGCCGATCACTTCCCCAATGTCAGCGTCTTATTTGCTGATATGGTAGGCTTTACCAAGCTTGCCTCAGAAATGCCTCCTATTGAATTAATTGTCAAACTCAATTCTATTTTCTCAGAATTTGACCAGCTAACTCAGGAATACGGCTTAGAAAAAATTAAGACTATTGGGGACGGCTATATGGTAGCATCTGGATTGCCCATCCTCCGGGACGATCATGCTGACGCGATCGTGCAAATGGCCCTAGCCATGCAGCAAGCTATGACGCGGCTAAACACACAAACAAAAGAATTTCACAGCCTGCGAATTGGCATTCACTCCGGGCCTGTGGTTGCAGGGGTCATCGGAACTAAAAAGTTTAGTTACGACCTTTGGGGCGACACGGTAAACACGGCAAGCCGCATGGAACAATATAGTTTTCCCGGCTGCATTCAAGTGACAGAAGACACTTACAAGCAGTTGTCAACAAAACATTTGTTTGCAGAAAGAGGAATGATTGATGTTAAAGGCAAAGGTAAGATGAAAACTTACCTCTTAGATTGTTCAGAACATCTCAACAGATGTACTGCATGAATTGGTAATCAATAATGGTTAATGTGAAGTCGTACATGAGGGTCAAAAAATACCTCAAACGTAGTATCAATCAACGGTTTGATACTTAGGTCTAGATGCCCCCTTAGCTTGCCCCCTACTCCCCCTTAACAAGCAGGGCGGTTTTATTGTCATCATAGAAATAGGTACGTAGTTGGGCTTGGGCCCTCTATACAGGTATGTTTAAAGGGAGCATCTCAGTTTTGCATTTATAGTGCTGTCCCCACTCGCGATTTGTAGAATACGCGAGCGGGGACAGCACTATAATAAAAAAAATGCTTTTCACAAAACTGAGATGCTCCCTGTTTAAAGAGGGCTAAAGCCCAACTACGTACCTTGATTAATATGACAGTTGGGTTTAATCGGCCATCCGACCTTTGAGCGATGTTTTCGGTAGTTTCAGATGTCTTTTCCCGACAATAAAACTACCCTGCTTCGATCGGGGGATTTAGGGAGATCTAGACTCTGATATAAACCAGAGATACAAAGGTTTTCAGCCAATTCCCAATTCCCAATTCCCAATTCCCAATTCCCAATTATTAAGGAGCGCGCCAAAATGGGTTTAGTTTTAATTGTAGATGATGCAGCATTCTCTCGGCGGATGATTCGCAAAGCTGTTGAAGAAGCCGGACATCAAGTGATAGAAGCAGCCAACGGACAAGAAGGCTTAGATATGGCTGCATCCAAGTCGCCAGACTGCATGATGACAGATTTGTTAATGCCAGAAATGGACGGTTTCGCCTTGCTAAAAGCCCTGGGCGAAAAAGGCTCTAAAATTCCAGTCATCGTACTTTCAGCAGATATTCAAGACAGCGCTAGGCAGAAGTGCGAAGAATTGGGAGCATTTATGATGCTGAAAAAGCCCCCAAAAGCTCCCGAGATTCAGGCTGCAATCCAAAAAGCTCTGGATAGCAAATAGGAGATATCAGAGTGGAGCTAACAGCAGATGAAATAGATGCTTTGAAGGAGCTAATCAATATTGGTGTGGGAAGTGCCGCTGGAATGTTGAATGAAATGATTCAATTTCCCATCCAGTTGCAGATTCCAGATATTGACCTTGTATCAGCCAATGAGCTGCGAAGCGAATTAAAAAAACGCTTCGGTATAGAGCCTCTTTCCACGGTGCAGCTAGGCTTTAACGGCTCATTTAGCGGCAGCGCCCAGCTACTTTTTCCTACCGAAAGTGCAGTGAATTTAGTTTCTGTTCTCACTGGTGAAGAAAAGGGAAGTCCTGACCTTGATTCTCTCAAAATTAGTACCCTCAGTGAGGTGGGGAATATGATCATTAACGGTGTCATGGGTTCAATTGGCAACGTTCTAGACCAACCGTTAGACTATGAGGTTCCCTATTACGCAGAGGAAGAAATTGAGGATTTACTGTTAAAAGAAAAGTCTCTCGATACCGGGAGCGTGCTGTTGGCTCCAGCTCACTTTAGTATTGAAGAACTGCAAATTCAAGGAGACATTTTGCTGTTTTTCGATGTGGGTTCGTTTCAAATGCTGCTGAAGGCGATCGCCGCGGCATCTTAAATACCGCAAATATTCCTCATGCAAACCGGATGTTTTGTGTCCCAGACTTTCAACAGTTGACAGTTGACAGTTGACAGTTGACAGTTTGAGAGCGATCTCTACCTAGAAGGAAGAGGATTGGAGTAATGAATAGTGTGATTTTAATTTCTCCCGATCGGGGTTACGGCTTTCAACCAATTCTTTCTGGTAAGCACAGAGCGGGTTTCGGGCTGCCAGTACCGAGAATGTGTGACGTAAAAGTACGCGCGTGCGAAGCTATCCCGTAGGGAATCGCCCTCCCTGATAAATTGTATAAAACTACCTAAAACATGGATACACAAAATCAATCAACAGCCTCAGAATCTTCCGAAATTGACTCGGAACCCAGCAATTTGGTAGCGACAACAATTGCAGAAACAGCAGAGAGTTTCAGCAACCAGTACCAACAGCAACTGATTATCGCTCTGGCAGCAGTCAGAGATGGCGACTTTAGCGTTCGTTTACCCGCGGACAACGGCTTGGGTGAAATTGCCAAAGTCTTTAATGAAATGGTGAGTGTCAATGAAAAATTTGCTGACGAAATAGAGCGCGTCAGCCAAGCAGTTGCCGAAGAAGGCAAAGTACCAAAATCAAGAGAAATCAAAGAATTTAAAGGTTCTTGGGTTAGCAGTATTGACGCGGTGAATGCAACGCTAAACAGCTTAGTTGCGCCGACAATAGACATAGCGCGAGTGCTGCACGCTGTAGCTAAAGGCGATTTGTCCGAAAAATTTAGCTTAGAGTTTGAAGGCAAACCAATCAAAGGATTGTTCCGCCGCATTGGGACTACTCTCAACAAAATGGTAGACCAATTAAATAGTTTTGCTTTAGAAGTAACTCGCGTCGCCCGCGAAGTTGGTAGCGAAGGCAAATTGGGAACCCAAGCAGAGGTAGAAGGGCTATCGGGTATTTGGCAAGAACTGACGGCAAGTGTTAACTTGATGGCGGCAAATCTGACTCATCAAGTACGAAATATTACTAAGGTTGCAACGGCGATTAGCGTCGGCGATTTGAACGAAAAAATTACGGTTGAAGCCGCAGGGGAAATTTCGCAACTGAAAGATACTCTCAATCAAATGGTTGACAGTCTCAACGATTTTGCCAAAGAGGTGACGCGGGTAGCAAAAGAGGTGGGAACTGAGGGGAAACTTGGGGGTCAAGCACAAGTTCACGGAGTAGCTGGCGTCTGGAAAGATTTAACGCAAAATGTTAATCTAATGGCGAGCAATCTTACCAATCAAGTACGCAATATTGCGGAAGTTACTACGGCGGTAGCTCAGGGAGATTTGTCTAAAAAAATTACTGTAGAAGCTGAAGGGGAAATTCTGGATCTGAAGAATACGATTAATGAAATGACTGTTCAGCTTAATGAGTTTGCTTTAGAAGTTACGCGAGTTGCTAGAGAAGTTGGCGTTGAGGGCAAATTGGGAGGTCAAGCAACTGTTGATGGTTTGTCGGGTACTTGGCTGAGTTTGGCTGGTAATGTGAATATTATGGCGGCTAATCTTACGGAGCAAGTTCGGAGTATTGCGGAAGTTTCTACTGCTGTGGCTAAGGGAGATTTGTCGAAGCAAATTACTGTGGAAGTTCAAGGAGAAGTTCTGGAACTGAAAAATACGTTGAATACTATGGTTGACCAGCTTAATACTTTTGCAGATGAAGTAACGGGGCTGGCGAAACAGGTAGTTGCAGGACAGTTGGGAGGGCAGGCGACTGTTCCTGATATCAGCGGTACTTGGAAAGATTTGACGGATAATGTTAATCTGATGGCGGCTAATTTGAACGCTCAGGTGCAGCAAATTTCTCAAGTTGCGATCGCAGTTAGCAGTGCTTCGGAGGAATTGATTAGCGAAAGTCAAAATATGGGGGCGGCGGCTGAAGAAACTTCGGCTCAAGCAGGGATGGTATCTGCGGCGGCGGATTTAGTTAATAGCAATACTCAATCGGTGGCTACCGGCATCGAGGAGATGAATGTGAGTATTAAGGAAATTGCTAAGAATGCTTCGGAAGCTGCGACGGTTGCTAATTCGGCGGTGAGGATGGCGGAAACTACGAATCAAACTATTACTAAACTCGGCGTTAGTAGTGCAGAGATTGGTAATGTTGTCAAGGTGATTACTTCGATCGCCCAACAGACTAATTTGCTGGCTCTGAATGCTACAATCGAGGCGGCTCGGGCTGGAGAAGCGGGCAAGGGTTTTGCGGTGGTGGCGAATGAGGTGAAGGAGTTGGCGAAACAAACGGCGGCGGCGACTGAGGATATCAGCAAGAAGGTGGAGGCTATTCAAGCTGATACTAAAAGCTCCGTACAGGCGATCGGCCAAATTACTTCTATTATCAACCAAATCAGCGATTTCCAAACGACGATCGCCAGTGCAGTGGAGGAACAAACGGCTACAACTACCGAAATTGCGCGCAATGTCAACCAAGTTGCGATCGGTTCCTCCGAAATTGCCCGCAATATTACCAGCGTCGCCGATGCAGCGGGAAGTACCGCCACCAGTGCTAGCAATACTCAAAATTCTGCGATCGAATTATCGAAAACGGCCGCTCAATTGCAAGGACTTGTCAATCAGTTTAAGTATTGATTTGGATAATAGATAATGGGGAATTGATAATGGGTAATGAGTAATGAGTAATGGGTGAGTTAAGGTGGGCAATGCGCTCCCTAAATAATTAATTCCCAATCCCCAATTCCCAATTCCCAATTCCCAATTCCCAATTCCCAATTCTCAATTCCCTAAAATGAAAACCTACTCAAAACCAATTTCATTAATTCTGATTGGAGGCTTTTCGGATTCAGAAAATCAGACATTGCGCGAAACGTTAAAAGCAGACGAATATGTATTTGCCACAACTACAGATTTATACAATTGTTTAGATATTGCTGAGTGCCACCATCCCAAAGCTGTCATCCTAAATTTTGCAGCCATAGAACACAATTATTTAGCAATTATCCAATTCTTGCAATTATTACAAATACCCACGATAATTCTCAGCGACGACTTAGCAAGGAATATGATTCAGTATTTGTCGCTGGCAGGAATATTCGCAACTCTCAAAAAAACTAACAATGAATTAGAATTGCGGCACACCGTGGCAACTGCGGCTTATCCAAATAACGCCGATCCAATTAATTCTCACAGTCAACTGCGGAATTTCAACCTAGCCAAGCTCGAAACCGGAAAACACACAAAATTACAGGATGTTGTCAACAAAGCCATCGGCACAGCAGTTTCTCAGATGAGCGAAATGATTGCGTGTGAGGTAGAATGTGAAATGCCTTCATCTCAAGCGCTGTCCCCGATATTTTTGCAAAAAAACCTAATTGAAACCTTGGGAAAAAACCTAATAGCTGTAGCGCAGCTTGATTTTAACGGCAATTTATCAGGTTCGGCTCAGATGTTGTTTTCCTGCGAGGCTGCTGATGCTCTTGTTTTAGCTCTCAACGGCGGCGGCGATGTAACCAGCGAGGAATTCAAGCAAGATAAGGCTGACATCATGGGAGAAATTGGCAATTTAGCTATTAGCGGTATTGTCGGCACTTTTAGTAATACCTTAAAATACAATCTCGGTTATGTAGTTCCCCACTATATAGAAGGTTCGGCGGAGGAAATATTTAGCGCTATGAATTTTAATATGCGCTCAACAATTCTACTATTTATGTCTCATTTTAAAATTATCGATCTTGGCGTAGAAGGCGATTTAATTCTGTTTTTTCAAGCTCGCTTACTGCTCGATCTGTTATTTCGAGTTTAATAGAAAATGTCCCAGATCAAGGTTTTAATTGTTGATGATTCGGTAGTGGTGCGCCGATTGTTAAGTAACGTACTCGACGGCGATGCAGCACTGGAGGTTGTGGGGACTGCACCCAATGGTAGAATTGCTTTAGCCAAGATTTCTCAGGTGAATCCAGATTTGATTGTGCTGGATGTGGAAATGCCGGAAATGGATGGTTTGGAGACGCTAGTGGCAATCCGAAAACTTGACAAAAATATTCCTGTAATTATGTTTAGCGCGCTCACAGAGTTGGGCGCTGTTGCTACTTTAAATGCTCTGGCGCTGGGTGCTACGGATTACGTGACTAAGCCTCATAATATGAAGAGCAAGGAAGCGGCGCTAGAACACATCCGCGAGCAATTGATTCCGAAAATTAAGGTTTTTTGCAATGGTGGCAAGATGCCAAAAGTGGGGAATATTCAAGTAGCTAAAGGTCACAATAATACCACAGAATTGCCAATTATATCGGGTTTGATTTCGTCGAATTCAGCGGTCAATTTTAAATCTAAAATCGAAATTGTAGCGATTGGGGTTTCGACGGGTGGGCCAAATGCTTTGGAAACTATTTTGCAGGATTTGCCGGCTAATTTTCCTGTACCAATTGTGATTGTGCAGCATATGCCGCCGGTTTTTACGAAGCGTTTAGCCGATCGCCTGACCGAAAAGTGCAAGATTAGAGTGGAGGAAGCTGTGACGGGAAGTATTGTTGAGCCAGGAGTTGCTTGGATAGCGCCCGGTGATTACCATCTGGTTTTGGAAAAACAGGGTTTTGGGGTGCGTATTCGCACGCATCAAGAGGCGCGAGAAAATTCTTGCCGCCCTGCGGTTGATGTGCTGTTTCGATCGACTGCTAAGATTTATGGTGCTGGCGTTTTGGGTGTGGTGTTGACTGGAATGGGGCAAGACGGGCTGCTGGGCTGTCAGAATATCCGGGAGGCTGGGGGTAAGATTATCGTTCAAGATGAGGCTAGCAGCGTTGTCTGGGGGATGCCGGGAAGTGTGGTTAATTCTGGTTTTGCCGATCGAGTGGTATCCTTACAAGACATGGCACGCGAAATTATCGATCGAGTAATGAGTCAGTAGTCAGTTGGCAGTTGGCAGTTGGCAGTTGGCAGTTGGCAGTAGTCATTAGTTATTAGTTATTAGTTATTAGTCATAGTGCGAGCGTCCCCGCTCGCGAACGTTATTAGTCATTAGTTAGTTGCTACAAATTCTCTTCGGATCGATGCCCGATGCCCTGCGCGGGCCAATGCCCCATTCCCCATTCCCCATTCCCCATTCCCCATTCCCCATTCCCCATTCCCCATTCCCCATTACCCATTACCCATTACCAATGTCTCGACCAACATTATATATTGCCATCACCAATCATGGATTCGGCCATGCCGTCCGAGTTTCCTCCGTAGCTGCAAAAATCCAAGAATTAAACCCAGATATCTTACTAATTATCACCACAACTGCACCTCGTTGGCTGCTAGAATGTTATATTACTGGTGATTTCATCCTCCGTCCCCGCGCTTTTGATGTCGGAGTTGTGCAGGCTGATAGTTTGCATATGGATCAAGAGGCGACTCTCGAAAAATTGCGGGAAATTCGGGAAAAGCAAAATTCACTAATTGCAGGCGAAGTGAATTTTCTTAAGCAAAATCGCGTGGGTTTGGTGCTGGCAGATATTCCTCCTTTAGCAACGCGAATGGCCGCAGCGGCTGGGGTTCCTTGCTGGATGATGAGCAATTTTGGGTGGGACTTTATCTATCGAGATTGGGGCGGAGAATTTGACGAAATGGCGGATTGGATTGGTGAATGCTTCGGAAAGTGCGATCGGCTTTTTCGTCTTCCTTTACACGAACCGATGCCAGCTTTTCCTAATATTGAAGATGTCGGCTTGACTGGCGGCAATCCTCGTTACAGCAATGAGCAAATTCGGGAAGTATTTGGAATTGAATCACCGCCGGAAAAAACTGTGTTGCTGACTTTTGGCGGACTGGGTTTAGAGGCAATTCCTTATCACAATTTACAGCAATTTAGCGATTGGCAATTTATCACTTTTGATGCGGGAGCTCCCGATTTGCCGAATTTGATTAGAGTCAAACATCAGCAGTTTGCACAATCTTTCCCAATTTTACCGCGCCCGGTCGATATGATGCCTGTCTGCGGCCGCATGGTTTCTAAACCGGGATACAGCACTTTTTCGGAAGCTTTGCGCTTGGAAATACCTGTTGTTTCTATCATGAGAGATGGTTTTGCCGAAGCTGCTGTCTTGTTGGAGTGGCTGGAAAAGTATGCGGAACACCAAGTTGTGACTGCGGCGGAGTTTTTTGAGGGGGATTGGGGGTTTTTGCACAAGCCGCTGCACCCGCCCCGTTTGTCGGATAAGTTGGATAAGCACGGTACGGAGGCGATCGCCCAAGCTGTTGTAGACTATTTTAAAGATGAGGATTAGGATGACGGCGATTGAAATCTCGTCTACACCAACAATAGACGAACAATTGCATTCCCAAGCTTTGCTATCTTGAAATTATCTGCGTTTATCTGTGTTAATCTGCCTGACATCTGCGGTTGACATATCAATTAAAGATTGATGCAAAAAATCTAAAATCTAAAATCTAAAATCTAAAATCGAATGCTTCATCACCAAGAAATACTCAAAATTAAAACTACAGGCAAGTCTCTGTACAATATCAGTCTTAAGATAGAAGATGTGGTAGCAAATTCAGGTATTAAAACAGGACTTTGTAGCTTGTTTTTGCGCCACACTTCTGCTAGCTTGGTGATTCAAGAAAATGCTGATCCGGATGTACTGACGGATTTGGCTAATTTTTTGGCGAAACTGGTACCGGAGGGCGCAAGTTACATTCACGATGCCGAAGGCCCAGACGATATGCCGGCGCACATTCGCACTGTACTGACTCATACTTCTGAACAAATCCCGATCGCACACGGTAGATTATTGTTAGGAACTTGGCAGGGAATTTACCTTTGGGAACACCGCCAGCGGGGCCACATTCGCGAACTCGTGGTTCACATCAGCGGCAGTTGACAGGATGGGCATGGGGCATGGGGCATGGGGCATGGGGCATCGGTAACTGGTAATTGGTAATTGGTTGCTACTCATTTGTGATTGGTATCCCCTTACAAATAACAAATAACAAATAACAAATAACTACCGACTGCTGACTGCTGACTTTATTTATTAGAACGTTCGATAGGAATTTGTACTTCACTGATTTTAGTGGCTTCCGGCGTCATGGGCGAATTGTAAAAAAAGCGGCGCGGCGGCCCGACTATTTCGTATTCGGGATGCTGTTGAAGCCAATCTTTGAGTTGGGAGAGGTTATTTTCGTAGCTTTCCCAAGTGTAGGCGCCGCGCACGCCGATACTGACAACTGTCATCGGTGAAGTATCCGTGACTTCCACAGCAGGGTTAACGCTGCTGGGGGCGATATTTGGTGCGGGATACAGGAATGAAACTTCTGCAACAGGAATTGCATCGATTTGCTCGGAAGTTGCAGTGTAGCGCGCTTCTACTGGCGTTGTCATCGCAATTTGGTTGTTGCTGATGTGTTGAAACAAAGGATTGAATGCGATTCCTGTCGCTTGTCGCAAATCGCCCGCGTGGGTGTAGGTGACAGCGCGGTACTGAGGATATTGCTTAACTTCTATGACGCCAATATTTGCGGGTTCAGGAAATCCACTTGGTAATACCATTTTTGATGTTTGATTTGAGGTTTTACACTAAACAATGAGGAAAGACTTACTCCGCAAGGGTTTTAAACTTGCGGGCAGTTGCATTGTTTTTGGCAACTGTTATAAATAGGTTGAGATTGTTTGCAGACGATCGCTCTAGTGGCACAATCAGTTTAGCAGTTATTCAGGGTGCTGCTAACTGTCGATCGCCTAAAATTAAGTTTAGAGATTTATTAACTAACCTCGTAATAATACGGACGGCGCTAAGTAAGCAGAGAAACATTAATCAAGTTGTCCTTGGAAAATGAGGGTTTTTCAGGGGCGTCTGCTATTTTTGTCGGAAAATATTCCGCTGTGAAGTCGATCGAGCTGTGCGTTCTCAGCTATTCTCACACCGATCGGGTTCAACTACAGGGTCAATTATATCGCTTTCAGGGAATGACATATGAACAAGATTCTAGTGATTGAGGACGATAGAGTAATTCGCGAGAATATTCTCAAACTCCTCAAAGCTGAAGGTTTCGACGTGACGGGTGCAGAAAATGGAGCGATCGGCTTAAATGCGGCGGTGTCAAATCTTCCTGACGTGATTCTTTGCGATGTAATGATGCCGCAACTTGACGGCTATGGGGTGCTGGCGGCATTGCGATCGCATCCTGTTACTGCTACAGTACCTTTTGTGTTTCTGACTGGTAAAGCCGAGCGCTCTGAAATGCGCCAAGGCATGGAATTGGGAGCTGATGATTACCTGACTAAGCCTTTTACTAAAGCTGAACTTGTAGGCGCCGTATCGAGCCGCTTGAAAAAACAAGCAGCTTTGGCCAAACAGCAGAGTAATTTGCGATCGGAAAGCAACGAATTGCTGCAAGAAGCCGCAGATAAATTAGAGCAGATAAAAACAAATCTGTGCGGCGCCCTCGATCGAGAAGAATTCCAAGTTTACTATCAGCCGCAGATCGATGTTCAGACGGGTCAAATTATGAGCGCCGAAGCCTTAGTGCGCTGGCTGCATCCAGAAAAAGGGCTGATTTCGCCCGCCGAATTTATTCCAGATGCTGAAGCAACTGGTTTCATCGTACAATTAGGCGAGTGGGTTTTGCAAACAGCTTGCAGGCAAATGCAACTTTGGCAAAACGCTGGTTTTTCCTTGCAGCAAGTAGCGGTAAATCTGTCGCCGCGCCAATTTAACCAGGCGAATCTCAGCAGCAGAGTTGCCGAAATTTTAGCAGAAATTGGTTTAGCACCGAGCAGTTTGGAATTAGAACTCACCGAAAGTATGATGGTGAAGGATGCCGAAAGTGCGATCGCTACTTTGCAACAATTGAAAGATTTAGGAGTTTCTATATCTATTGACGATTTCGGCACAGGCTATTCTTCCTTAAGCTATCTGACACAATATCCCTTCGATGTTTTAAAAATTGACCGCTGTTTTATCAGCAACATTACCGATGGTTGCACAAATGCAGCGATTGTGAAAGCGATTATTGAAATGGCGCACAGTCTCTGTCTTGAAGTAGTTGCCGAAGGAGTTGAAACAGAAGCAGAAAGAGATTTTCTCTGGCGCTACGAGTGCGATGCTATGCAAGGATATTTGTTCAGCCCTCCCGTGCCGGCCGCGGATTTTGAGGAGTTGCTAGTAGAGGGGAAATAAGCTGTACTGCATCTAGATTGTGTATGCTGTTCGAGAGGGAGAGGACTATAACTGCTTCGCTCGGAGGGTAAAGAAAGGAGGAGAGAATTTTTGATGGTCATCGCAATATACAATTTAAATTCAGTACAGCTTACTTATCGGCTACTGCCACTCTTTCTGTCTCGATAAATATCAATAAAACCTTTGTAATTTTCTTTCTATCAAGACAGATAATGTACGAGTTTTGGGTAATAAATATTTATGATAATTTTAATAAAATTTTATGGTTTAAGCTGAGATAAACTGACTTAAAATGATAACATAAAATCTCTGCTTTAGCGCATACAAGTTCCCCCTGATATCAAATCCGATTCCATCGTTCTGTATTCATCTCTATCTTCCCTCTCTGTGCCCTCTGTGTTCTCTGTGGTTAAATCATTCCGATACAACCAGAAAAGAAGCTAAAAAAATAAATATTCCTCCAGGTTTCCAGCCAAAATTAAGAGTTCGATCTATGCTGTTACCATTTAAATCGCCAAAAGCAGATACGCAAAAAACCAAGCGACACAATCCCTCGCGGGTGCGCGATCATTTAGCAAACGAGCGCACTTATTTAGCGTGGATGCGAACAGCGATCGCCCTGATGGGTTTTGGCGTCGTCATCGTCCGCCTGCGAGCCTTCCACCCGCCTCTTTTGCCGACTCCGGGTAATGGCTGGAAGTTGGGTTTGCTGTTTTCTGTGGTGGGTTTGCTGACAGTGTTAATTTCCACTCAGCACTACTTTGCTGTGCGTCACGATATCGATTACGATACTTACGAACCTACGGACAGGTGGGTACTGCTGTTTAGTTTGGCGATCGTACTTTTGGGCATGGGAGTAATTTATTTTATCTTCTCAGTTCCCGGTACCGCAGCTAGTTTCATGAGTCCCGAATAATCCGAGTGTTTCCTAAATATATCCAAAAGTTCGATCGCCCCAGATATTTCCTTCAAGCCGATGACAGTAGACGAGGAAAAACTCAAGCAGGAAAATCTGTCAAAGGCGATCGATCGCTCTGCAAACGAACGAACCTTTCTCTCGTGGATGCGAAGTGCGATCGCCCTCATGGGTTTTGGCGTCCTGATCGTGCGGTTTCGCGTCGTGCAAATCCCCATACAGCACCGTCACGGCACGGGTTGGAAGTTGGGTTTAGTCTTCTCTCTGGTGGGTTTAGCAACCGTGTTAATCTCAACTAAACAATACTTTATTGTGCGCCGCCAAATTGATGAGAATACCTACGAACCGTCAGATGGGTTGATATTTCTCTTCAGTTTAGCTGTTGGGTTATTGGGGATGGGAGTAATTTTTTTTATTTTTGCAGCCGCCGTAAGTTCGCGCAGTTTTGTTATCCCCAATTGATTGCACAAAGCATTGATACCATCTCTAGTAAATCACCCGTCACAAAAAAGGTTCGTAGTCAGGACTTTAGTCCTTCTTCCTGAGGACTTTAGTCCTCCTTAAGAACCACTTTTATTATAAAAACTACTGGTATTATAGTATTTAGAGAGCAGCACGATGGGACTGCGCTGAAAAGTTGCCAGATGTGGGAGTATCAGCAATATTTGAGATATGGCACTATTCTCAATAAGTTATTGAAAAGCGGGCGGGACAGCCCACAATCAAATTAATTCTTTGTGGAACAGGCAAAACGCCTGTTGTTGAGAATAGTGCCATATATCCAAAAAATCGAACTCGACGCTTGAAACCACGTCAGAGTCAAACTCTCGTCTAGGCCAAGCAGACTAAAGAACAAACAGCGTTTTTGGGCCAGATGATGTGTAGCTAGGGCAATATAGAAGATTTCAGGTACGAATTGATCTATCTGAGGTGCGATCGCCCGCAATTTATATCACAATAGTTATTTCAGAAGCCTACAGGCCTCAGCTTTGACAAATTATCAGAATAGTAAATTCTAACAAAAACAGCACTATGGGAAAACCAACAGGCTTTATCGAATTCTTGCGCGAATTGCCCTCCGAACTCTCACCAGTCGATCGAATCCACAACTGGGACGAATTTCACCTACCGATGGAGGAAGACAAACTCCGCAGCCAAGGCGCGCGCTGCATGGACTGCGGCATCCCATTTTGCCACACGGGCAGCATCATCAGCGGCATGGCAAGCGGCTGCCCGATTAACAACCTCATCCCCGAATGGAACGACTTAGTATATCGGGGATTGTGGAAAGATGCCCTAGACAGACTGCACAAAACCAACAACTTCCCCGAATTCACCGGCAGAGTCTGTCCCGCACCCTGCGAAGGCGCTTGCGTGCTCGGCATCAACAACCCGCCTGTCACGATTAAAAATATCGAAGCGTCGATTATCGATAAAGGCTGGGATGAAGGCTGGATTACCGCCGAACCACCAGCTAAACGCACCGGCAAAAAAATCGCTGTTATCGGTTCCGGGCCCGCTGGTTTGTCGGCTGCGGCGCAATTGAACAAAGCCGGTCATTTGGTAACTGTATACGAAAGAGCCGATCGACCGGGAGGCCTGTTAATGTACGGCATCCCCAACATGAAATTGGACAAAGAACAAGTCGTGATGCGCCGCCTCAAAGTCCTCGAAGACGAAGGCGTAACATTTGTCTGCAACACCGAAGTCGGGAAAGACTTACCAGCCGAACAACTGCTAAAAGAATACGACTCAGTTGTAATCTGTACCGGCGCCACCAAACCCCGCGACTTAGGCATCGAAGGGCGGGAATTAAAAGGCATCCACTTCGCGATGGACTTTTTGACAGCCAACACCAAAGCAGTATTAGACAAGAGCACCAACGATAACTTCATCTCCGCCGAAGGCAAAGATGTGGTGATTATCGGCGGTGGCGACACCGGCACCGACTGCGTGGGCACCTCCATCCGCCACGGCTGCAAAAGCCTGGTACAGCTAGAAATCCTGCCCAAACCGCCCTCGGAACGGGCAGCCAACAATCCCTGGCCCGAATGGCCGAAAGTCTACCGCTTGGATTACGGCCAAGAAGAAGCCGCAGCCAAATTCGGCGATGACCCGCGCGGCTATCTCACCACCGCCACGAAGTTCGAGGGCGACGAAAAGGGCAACGTCAAAGCCGTGCACACTGTTGAGGTGGAGTGGGCGAAAAACGAGAAAGGACAGTTCATTCCGAAGCAAATTCCCGGTACCGAGAAAGTCTTGTCGGCGCAGCTTGTCTTGCTAGCGATGGGCTTCCTGGGCCCGGAACAGCCGCTGCTGGATGCGCTGGGATTGGAACGCGACGCGCGCAGCAATGTGAAAGCCGAGCACGAAAAGTATACAACGAGTATTCCGGGAGTTTTCGCGGCGGGGGACTGTCGCCGGGGTCAGAGTTTGGTGGTTTGGGCGATTAATGAAGGGCGCGGCGTGGCCCGGGAGTGCGACCTTTATTTGATGGGTGAAACCGATTTACCTTAGTTGATTGATGCGATCGATAGGTTCGTAGTAAGGACTTCAGTCCTTTCTTTGCTTGCGGACTAAAGTCCTCACTACGAACCAAAATAGGTTTGTAGTAAGGACTTCAGTCCTTTCTTTTCTTGCGGACTAAAGTCCTCACTACGAACCAAAATAGGTTTGTAGTAAGGACTTCAGTCCTTTCTTTTCTTGCGGACTAAAGTCCTCACTACGAACCTATTTTAGTAGAAAGTAGGGTGTGTCGCCACGAATAATTCTCGATATTTGCCAAGATTCAACGAGCGACGCACCACCACCATCATCAAGGGGGTAAAAGCCCGGATTTAGTATTAGATAATCCTAGCTACAATGTTCTTAGTTAAGTTTGTTTACTCAAATATTGTCGCTGTAGTTCGTTGATTCCTTGTCCGGAGCGAGGAACGAAGCAATCCCAGCGCTGATTCCTTGTAACGAAGCAATCTCAGCACTGATTCCTTGTCCGCAGCGAGGAACGAAGCAATCTCAGCGCTGATTCTTTGTCATTGCTAGGAACGAAGCAATCTCTATAGAATGTGTAATTCCTGAGAGAATTTAGCAATCCTGTTGATATTGAAGCGCTAAATCTTCGATGAGTTCCACCATTGCGCGAACCATCGGCATTTTAGTTAGAATTTCGATCCAATACCATTGTCCGTTGGGATTAAGTTCGATAAAATAGAGCGTGTCGTCCTCGTCGCGAATAATGTCGAATGCACCAAAATTTAAGCCTAACTCGTCAAGCATTTGATGGAGTTTGTTGAGGTAATCAATTGGTAGCTTGTCGGGAACGTGAACGAGTTTATCCGGTTCGGTGACGCGCCAATCTAATGTCACGTCTGCATCGTTGGTATGTTTGGCGTCAATGCGACAGACAAAATCATGTTTACCCATTAATGTAACGCGATATTCTGCCTTCTTCTGAATGCGTTTTTGAATAAAAATAGGTGCCAATCGAATGCTTTCTCGAAATGCTTCAAGTGTTTCTACATCAATGGGGCGAGTATAGCAAGCGTACTGTTTTTCATCATGTAGGAATCCAGAGTAGCGCATCGGTTTGACAATGCACTTTCCCTGTTGTGTCACAAAGTTGCAAGCAGCATCGTAGGAATTTGTGACAAGTGTTGGAGGGATAGTAATTCCCAGTTTTTGAGCAATGGGGATTTGGTTGATGCGATGGGATGGCAATCTAATCTTGTAGTAGTTATTGACCCACCTCGCTTTGGGATATAAGCCAGACAGAGAGTATATTAAAGATTCTGTTTCTTCTTGACAATACTTGATTGCCCAAGCATCATCAACTTCTGGAAACACTTGATAATCTTGTGGTTTGCGCCACCAAATCACGCCAATATCTTGAACTTCTTTCAAGGAGTCTTCAAAGGACAAAAAACTTTGACTGGGATTGCCAGAAGCTTGCCACGAGTAAGCATATTTGCTTGTTTTAATAAAACTTTCTGAATTCAATCGAATTGCTCGAATATTTGAGTTTTGCAATTCGTTGATAACGACATCTGCATGAATGTCTGTCTCGGAAGTCACGATTAAAAGGTCAGTCATACTATTTTATATTTTAGATTTTAGATTGGAAATGATGGATTATGTATGGGTTTCGAGCTTGTATGCGGTTGGATTTTTTTTGAAACTGGTATCGCAATCAAACTAATTGAAATAATGTTGACAGTGAAAGACCTGTCATGCAAAAATTCATACAGGTCTTTCAAGAACATAAAGGGCGATCGAATTATTTCTTAGTAATTCAAAATTCTAGTCGTCCTCTTGCTGGTCGTCATCACTAGGTTCAAACTGAAAAATACTGGAGCCAGCACGAGTAGACCAGGAGCCGCTCATGGAGGTGATGTTAGAAGTCTGCGTGCTGGGATCGTAGCTAGCTTGCTCTTCGGAAATGCCGTACTTGGGCGAGATGCTCAGGTGCATCATCAAAGGATTTGCTTTTTTGTCGAGAGCGAGTTGGGTAGTCGTCATAAGTTAGTTTCTTTGAGCGATGATTTGATATTCACAATGCTACAGCTTGCCAATTAATTTGTATAGTCGAAAAAGGTCGGATAAAGTCGTATAATATAAAAAGTTTTGATAAAGCTTTAATCGTTTTTGTATTCAAGGCGAAAATAGTCGGATCTAGACGGTTTTAGTTCGATCGCTCGGATATTGGGAGGAGGCGCGGGTGAACGTTAAGGAAGCACTGGCTTTTGCGGATGAAGTTGTCTTTGCGAAAACTGGCAAGCATTTAGATGATATGCAAGTTGGTGTGATTGAGGGCGTTTTGAAGCGGCAAAAGTACGGCGATATTGCCCAAGGGCTGAACTGTACTGAGGGTTATGCTAAAGATGTGGGCTACGAGCTATGGCAGTTGTTCTCTGATGCTTTTGGAGAAGATGTTAATAAATTAAATTTGCGATCTGCACTGATTCGGAAGTCGATGATTAGCAATGTTACAGGCGGCGTCATTAGTGGAAATCATGTCGCTCGCGGTCATGTAATTGGCTCTTTAAATATCTGCACATCACAGGAAGAGTCGCCTGAGTTTTTGCGGGGAAAGCAGCAGGCGAAAATTGAGGCGATTGCTCGCTTGCAAGCAATAGGATTGAGCGATGAGCAAATCGCGCAATGTTTGGATATGACGCTAGAAGAGATTCGACAAGTCGATTTAACAGAATAGAAGTAGTCACTACAAACCAATTTTAGTAGTTGTAGGATGCGTCGAAATTAAAAATCTCTCGCCTTGCATATCGAAAATCTCATAGATCCGCACCGGGTGAAATAGGTATCAGGTGCGTCAGTTTGGAGATGATCGATTATTTACACAATCGTCGAAGCTGACGCACCCTACGATTCTAATTCATCTTAAATGCCCCAGGCGATAAATGAAATAACTCAGCTAATTTCTGAATTTGACTCACCGTCAGTTCCCTGTTACCATTCAAAACCTCAGCCACCAAAGACTCAGTAGAAAAAATATCAACCAAGTCTTTTTCTGAAAGCTCAGCTTCAACCATCAAAGCCTTGAGCAATTTAATCCCCTTCAGCACAGGCATTGGCTCATGTTTTTGTTCGTAATCATAGACAAGAATACCCAGCACATTTAAGTAATCTCGGTCATCTTGTGTCAGTTTTCGGCGATCCAAAATAGAATTAATCCGATTTTGGGTAGCAATTAAGTCAGCTTCACAATTAATCTGGCGCGGGGGAAAATTATTCATAATCTGATACGCTTGGGAAAAGAATACCGGGCGGTTGAAACCGCGTCTATACAGACAAAACCCGCCTCCGCGGGTTGAAGAGGCTACCGTTAAAATTTATGTTGTTTTCTTGAGTCCGCGGAGGCGGACATTGTTTGTGTAGACGCGGTTTCAACCGCCGTCTGATCTTTGCATCTCTCGCTTTTCCATCCCCAATCAACCAAAATTCAACGGATCGACATCAATAGTTAGACTAACAGAACGCGGCGTACGTGAAGCGAAGCTATCCCGAAGGGAATCGCGCAACCCGACTAAATCCGACAAATCCAGCGACTCATCCAAAGGTAACTTCAGCAAAATCTGCCACCGATAGCGGTTCGCCACCCGCATAATCGCCGCCGGTGCAGGCCCCAACATCTCGCAGCCAGACGCCGAAAGTCGATCGATATACTGTTGACAAACAGACGCCAATTGTACCGCAGTCACCGCCACCTCCGCCGCATCCACACTACTCAACCGCAACAAAATCAACCGCCCCGAAGGTGGATAATTCAGCGCCGCCCTTTCTGCTAATTCCGTCTCCACAAAACTTGTATATTCGTGCCGCCTCACAGCTTGAACCACTCGATGTTCGGGAGTGTAAGTTTGAATAATTACCCGCCCCGGATCGTCGCCTCTACCCGCACGGCCCGCAACTTGAGTTAAAGTTTGAAAAGCCCGTTCGCTAGCGCGATAATCCGATAAATTCAGCAATCCATCAGCAGACACAACTCCCACCAATGTAACTTGAGCTAAATCTAACCCCTTCGTCAGCATTTGCGTACCAAGTAAAATATCAGCTTCCCCATTCGCAAATTGAGTTAACAATCGGCGGTGATCGCCCTTATTTCTAGTAGTATCGCTATCAAACCGAATCGCCCGCAATTCTGGAAACAATCTCGTTAATTCCTGTTCCACTCGCTGAGTGCCGCTACCGAAGTTTTTGAAGTAAGGAGAACTGCATTCTGGACAATTTTGAGGATGTCTTTCCGTGTGGTTGCAGTAGTGACAGCGCAGGATTTCTGCTGTGCCTTCGCCGACCTGGTGATAAGATAGAGAAACATCGCAATTCGGGCATTCCATCACATAGCCACAACTCCGACAAGACACAAACGTGCTGTGTCCTCTGCGGTGAATAAATAGGATGCCTTGCTGTTGTCTTGCTTGCAATTGTTCCAGGGCATTTTGCAAAGAAGTGCTGAAAATTGAGCGGTTCCCTTGCCGCAATTCTTGGCGCATATCCACTACTTCCACGGGCGGCATCGGGCGGGAATAAACGCGCGTTGGTAATGATAAATAATGGATAGTTGGTAACGAGTGATAATCTCGGCGCGTCCCTACCAACGTCTCTAAAGCTGGCGTTGCGGAACCTAAAATTAACGGACAATTTTCTAATTCGGCGCGCCATTTGGCAACGGTGCGGGCGTGGTAGCAGGGCGCTGGTTGGTCTTGTTTGAAGCTGCTGTCGTGTTCTTCGTCGAGGATAATTAAGCCGAGGTGCGGTAATGGTGCGAAAATGGCCGATCGCGTGCCGATGACAATTTGTGGCGTTCCTGTGAGCATCTGGCGCCATGTATCGTAACGTTCGCCGTCGGATAGGCCGCTGTGGTACACGCAAATTTGCTCGCCAAACCGGGCGCGGAATCTGTCTGTCAGTTGCGGTGTCAAGCCGATTTCCGGGACGAGCACGAGGGCGGATTTGCCGCTGGCGAGGATTGGGGCGATCGCCTGCAAATACACTTCAGTCTTACCAGAACCGGTAACGCCGTGCAACAGCACTTGACGGAATCCCGAAAAACTGTTAATAAACCCTAAAGCTTCAGCTTGAAAACGAGTTAAAGTTTTCGGTGCATCGGGTAATTGAGCAATTCCGCGATCGCCCCTGAGAACTTCCCTTTGATCGATGACAACGCTACCTTTCTGTTCCAAATTTTTGACAACCGAAGCACCCGCGCTGCAAATTCTCAGCAAATCATTCATCCACATTTCACCGCCGCCGCGCCGCAAAACTTCCAATACTTCTTGTTGGCGCTTAGTTAAATCCGTGACAAAGGCGCTGGGGATTAATATCACTGCCGGTTTGAGTTGTGGTTTCGGAGGATTGGGCGGTTCTAAATAACTTTCTACCCAACCGCGTTGCAATAAATCTTTCAATCCCCGATAACTTCCCTTGACTTGGCGCTGAAGGTATTGCCAAGTGTAATCGCCCTTTTTTTGAGCTTGCAGCAATTGCAAAATTTGACTGGCGGCGGGATTCAAAAATGTTTCGGCATTTGGAGAAACAGCATCTTTAATTAACCTAATCCGGCGCACTGAACGGCTTAACAAACCGGGTGGCAGCGAAGCTCTAATTACTTGAATTAATGTTGTACAATAATAAGCAGATACTCGTTCGAGCAATTGCCAGTAAGTAGGCGGAAAAAAGCCCGTACTGACAACATCTTCGACATCTTTCACCCGCCCCGGATCTAAGTCTGCCGGCAGTTGAGAAACGAACCGAATTGCGATCGCCCCTACCTGTTGGCTGCCAAAGGGTACACTCAAAATATCCCCCGGCTGCACGTTCAATTCCGCAGGTAAGCGATAGGTAAATAACTTGTTTTCCTCCCCCGGCGAGTCCCCCGCGCCCCTGAAAGGAGAGTCCACCAACACCTCGATCCACTGTGCCGATGTGGTGGGGCGTTGCGGCGGTTGGCTGCTACCGTAGGATGCCCCGGCCTCTGCCGCGGAGGGGGTTAATAAACCAAAAGTGACAGTAGACATAGGGTTTCACATCAAACTAGGAGGAGCCGCGGTCATAGGGAGTTTTTATTATCCCTCAGTTTAGCTTATTAAGACTAAAATCCCTGAAAAATCTCGCTTCTAACTTAGTCTAGATCCCCCTAAATCCCCCTTAAGAAGGGGGACTTTGAGAATACTCCTGTCCCACCCCCTACTCCCCTTTTTTAAGGGGGTTAGAGGGGATATAGATCCTAATAGTCAGACAGCAGAGTGATAATACATTCGCAGCTCAAATTGACACACTTTGCTCGCGGCGCCGTTTCATTAGCCGATATCTGTAAATTAGTCAACTAAAAATATAGCCTTTCTCAAAAAAGTGAGGTATGCCCGCTAGTCTTATGCGGGTGCATCTGGTTTTTGAAGCCTGAAGAAGCATGACCGCATATAAGTTATTAGTTATAATCCCATATTGACGGAGGTCATGCTTCGCCCCTACGGATATATTTGCCTTGCGCCAGATGCACCCTCTTATGCCCTATGCCCTATGCCCTATGCCCTATGCCCTATGCCCCATGCCCATTAGTACCTCATCTTTCTGAGAAAGGCTACAGCTTAGATTAACTGCGGGATTTCGCGATCGGAATCTCGATCGCAAATTCAGTCCCTTCTCCCACTGTCGATATGCACTCCAACCTCCCGCCGTGTTTGTCCACCACAATTTGATAGCTAATTGATAGCCCCAAACCTGTACCTGTACCCACTGGTTTTGTCGTAAAGAAAGGGTCAAAAATTTTTGTTTTCACTGCGTCATCTATTCCCGGCCCATTATCCTTAATACTGATTTTTACCAAATTGTTTTTTGAAATAAATGTACTAATTATAATCTGACCTTGAGAGTGAGCTTGATGTTTTTGGGAATCGTGATTTTCGGGATTGTGCAAAGCATATATAGAATTACTCAAAATATTCATAAATACTTGATTTAGCTGCCCCGCATAACATTCAATGAGTGGCAAATCTCCATAATCTTTGACAATCTCAATCTCCTTAAAATTGGGTTTGGCTTTGACAGCACTCTGTAAAATCAAAAGCGTGCTATCAAGTCCTTGATGAATATTCACTGGTTTGAGGTCTGATTCATCCAAGCGAGAGAAATTTCGCAAACTTAGTACAATTTCACGAATGCGATTAGTACCCACTTTCATTGAAGACAATATTTTCGGCAGATCCTCGCCGACAAACTCCAGATCGCTATCTTCAATCAAATCTGCAATTTCCGCCTTAGGATTCGGATATTCCTGCTGGTACAAATCGATTAAACTTAATAGGTTGTGACTGTAGGTACTAACGTGAGAAAGATTGGCGTGAATGAAATTAACAGGGTTATTAATCTCGTGGGCTACACCAGCGATCATTTGACCGAGGGAAGACATTTTTTCTGTTTGAATTAGTTGAGCCTGGGTTTTCTGTAAATCTTGCAGAGTTTGTTTGAGTTGTTTAGATTGAGCAGTAGCAGTAGCCGCAAGTTTATCCTTAAGTTCTAAAATTTGACGCATTTCTGCCTCAGCGTGCTTGCGCTTGGTGATGTCAAAGATTACTCCGTCAAGCCAGAGAAGATCGCCGTTTTCATTAAATATGCCTTGACCTTTGTCTGACACCCATCTCACAGTCTTATCCGCTCTAATAATGCGGTACTCGATGATATAATCCCGTTTTTTCAAGATTCTTTTATCGATAATCTTCTGTACCATTGCTGCATCTTCAGCATGGATGATACTGTTAAAACTTCGCACTCGATTGTCAATAAAATCGGTGGCGGAGTAGCCCGAAATATCTGCGATCGCATCACTGATAAACTCGATCGTCCAGTCGGCATCGAATACCCATCGATAAACCGCACCCGGGAGATTGGAAACCAAGCTTCTGAAACGTTTCTCGCTGTCTTGGAGCACCTCCGTATCAGACTGAATGCGATCGCCCATTTGGTTAAAAGCGGCCGCAATCTGAGCAAGTTCATCAGATCCTCCCAGTTGCGCGCGCGCGTCCAATTTTCCTTGGCTGAAGCTATTGCTCGCTGCTACCAGCCTCGCAGCCCGCCCTGTCAAGGTTTTATCAAAAAACAACCAGACAATTATGCAAAATACAGCTAACCCAATACTCGTTTCGGCCGATCGCTGCAAAGTATCTGCATAAGATTGCTGCTTGAATAACAAAATATCATACTCTACCAAAAGAATGCCGACTCTCGAAGGGCGAACTTCTCCCGGCTGGGCCCCCAACAAAACCGGATAAATTGCCCAGGTACTCTCTTTATTTTGAGCAAGCTTGACTTCTCCTGACATCTTTTCCCGAACTTTGAAAAATTCTTCTGGCAAATAGTTAGGTAACGAGATTTCGGCGATCGGGTGATTCCGCAATTCGTAACGGGTTGCCAAAATTACTCGGTTATTTTCATCACAAAGCAACGCTAAGCGGATATTTCGCTCGCTACCCAACTTGCTAATTGCGATTTCCACTTGCTCAACATCTCCTCTGCGGTACAAATATTCCAGCATTCCTGAGATTTGATTTGCAGAAAACTTTAAATCGTTAATTCCTTTTTCTTCTTGCCGCCGATACGACTGATGTACCTCTCGTTCAAAAGAAAATAAACCCAGCAAACTGCCGAAAGTCAACAGGATTAAAGGAATTGATAAACGTAGAGAAAAAGGGAATTGTTTCATAGTTAGAAATGATATAAATTTGAGTTCCTAGATTGTTGTTGCTAATTTCAACCCAAAATATGCAAATCAATAGTCACTTAAAACTCATATTTGTTCCCGACTAACTAGAATTATAATCGATCAATATTTCACTTTTTTGACCAATTTGTCGTCCAACAAAGGAGCAGGATTTACAGCTTTTGGCAGCAACTTGTTTTCTAGCATCACTTGAGACAATCGCTTGACGCCATTCAGCAATGACGGATCTGTTTTCCCTAGTAACTTTTGATTTTCTTGGAGGCTTGGACTGCTCAGCCCTTTTAAAGATTCTAAGAATTGTTCTGGAGTCACTCCTGTACGGGGAGCTATGCGACTAGCAGCATCCTGGGGATTTTTTGTCAAGTAATCTAGGGCGCGAAACCGACCGTCAACTAAAGCCTGCAAAGCCTTGGGCTGCTTGTTAATTACATCGTCGCGTACTATCAGAACATCGACAATTTCACCGGGGATTTGCGAACTATCAAACAGTTGTTTTGCGCCTACTGCTAGCAGCTTTGTCCGAGCATATCCAAAGGTAACAACAGCATCTACCTTTCCATCTTTAAAAGCTCGTTCATGTTCCGATACTCCTAAAGAAACAATTTTGATATCTTTAGGTGACATACCTTTTTGTTCTAAGGCACGGGTAATTATGAATGCTCCTAGTGCAGTAGATTCGACGCCTACTGGTCGGTTTTTTAAGCCTTGCAAATTTGGAATCTCTGGTTTGCCGAGAATCACATCCCCACCGTTAGAAAAATCCATTACAACTACAATCTTTACGTCGGGATTGGTTGCTGCCAATACCAAAGCTTGGTCGATGGATATGCCCGCTGCTTCAATTTCTCCATTTCGATAGGCTCGTACCTCTTCTGTACCTGAAGGGTAATCTACTAATCGAATAGGAGTATTGTCATAGTACCCTAAACTGCGAGCCAAGTACAGAGTTTCATAGCCAGGCCAAACATTGGCACCGACTCGCAAAGGGGCTTCTGCTTTCGTGCAACTAGCTAATATCACTGTACACAGGGTGACTGTCGCAATGCCAAGCATAAAGCTTTTTAGTTTCCGGCTCACTTTTTTCCAAAACTTGAGGTCAAACATCAGAAGATTTTTCAGCATATACTTAGGTAAGCTCCTGCTTATTGATTAGTAAATTATACTTGTTGGTCAGCACTTAAGTTCAGGTGGTGCGATCGCCAATATTGACCAATATATTCAATATAAACACCGATCGCCAACTTCTAGCAGCGACTTGAAAGTGAATAATTGCCCTGCAACAAATAACCTGTGACCAACAACTTTGTAGCCAACCTGCGTGGGTACAAGTATTAACACCAGTTTTATAAAGTTTTGCGATAAAAGTATTCGTAGGATGTGTCGCTTGCGATAAATTACTGGCATTGAATTGCAAATCTGATAGCGACGCACCTTACCCATCGGGTAGAGCAAGCCCAACAATTGTTTTGTAGCACGATTTGTTATAAATGGTATTATAAAACTTTATTAAGCTTGTAAGCAGTAGTAAGCAACGGTAGTACCATATAGTCATAAGGGTCAATAAGCGAGAATTATTGCGCTCGTTAAAAAAGGGAGAGTCTGAATGCAACTAGCAGAGAGACACATCATTAAATCCACCGAGAATCGTTTTGTTGAAATAGACGGACTAGCCTTTAGATCCAAAAATTTGTACAACGCGGCTAACTATGTTATCCGTCAGAGTTTTGTCTATGGATGGGGTTATATAAATTACAACGAAATGAATCGTTTAATGAAATATCATCAAGCATACAAGGAATTACCAGCCAAGGTAAGTCAACAAATATTAATGATATTAGATAAGAATTGGAAGTCTTTTTTTGAAGCAGTCAAAGCTTACAAAATTGAGTCCACGAAATTCACGGGTCGCCCCAAATTACCAAAATATAAACATAAAGTCAAGGGTCGGAATATTCTCGTCTATACAATTCAGGCGATTAGTAGCAAGGAACTAAAGAAAGGAATTATCAAGCTGTCTGGTACTAATATTTTAATTAAAACCCAGATCAAACCAGAACGAATTTGTCAAATTAGATTAGTGCCAAAATGCGATTCCTATGTAATTGAGGTAATTTACAATGCCTGTACTGAGCCGGAGTCCACCCTTGATGAAAACAAAAAAAAATTAGTAGCTAGTATCGATTTAGGACTGAATAATTTAGTGGCGTTAACTTCAAATCAGCCGGGATTTGTCCCTTTACTGATTAACGGGCGACCACTGAAATCAATTAATCAATTCTACAACAAGCGTAAGGCGCAGCTACAATCTCAGTTAAAAGGAAATCGCCAAACTTCATCACGCATTCAGCGCCTAACTCGTTGCCGCCATCAAAAAGTTGATAATTACTTGCACCATGCTAGTCGGCAGATTATGAATCTGCTCAAATCACAAGAGATTGGGACGCTAGTAATTGGCAAAAACCTACAATGGAAAAACGAGATTAATTTAGGAAAGAAAACCAATCAAAACTTTGTCAGCATTCCTCATTCTCGACTAATTGAAATGTTGAAATACAAAGCTGAATTGCTCGGAATAAAGGTAATAGAGCAAGAAGAATCTTATACTTCCAAATCGAATTTTCTGAATTTAGACCCAATTCCTGTCTACGGGAATATTGGAGCCCAGGATGTCACATTTAGTGGGAAGCGAATTAAGAGAGGATTGTACAGAACATCGTGCGGTCGATTGATTAATGCCGATGTTAATGGTTCTTATAACATTTTGAGAAAAGCAATCCCAAATGCCTTGTGCAATGGGATACGTCGTGGGCGTAGTTCAGCCAAGGCGGGTTAATCCGCTCGAAGTGAAAGCGAAAGGGGAGGGACTCAATGCCTCCCATGTCGTGTAATAAACGACTATACTTTTACCAGCTATGAATACCATTGCGATCGAGTTTTGCGATAAAAGAAGTGTTGGGAAAGAGTGAAACGGATGATTATTTACACCGCAGAGAGTTTGTCAGGTGCGTCGCGGTGAGATTGTGGATATGCAAGTTGAGGTATCCCAATGCCAAATGCCCTGTTTGCCAAATGCCCTGTTTGCCAAATGCCCTGTTTGCCCAATGCCCATGAGTACCTCATATGGGAGATGGAAAGGCTATAACTCCCATGTGTCGATCGCACTTACACACCAGCGCCATTTTATGGTAGGAATTAATACTTGCGAGAAAATCGACACAGCAGTTCACATTGGGAGAGTATTGAATGTCAGGTAGCGAAGTCCGTGCAGACTTTTGGATGAGCGAGTACATTACCCCTTGGGATATTTACGTTCACGGCATCATCGGCGTGCTCGCTTACAAAAAAACAGCCTATCAGGAAATGTACGTAGTTCAAACCGGAACCTACGGCAAAGGCTTAGTTTTGGACGGGAAATGGCAATCTTGTACGGGCGACGAGTTTCTGTACCACGAACCCCTCGTGCACCCAGCCATGATTGCTCACGGTTCGCCCAAAAAAGTGCTAGTTCTCGGCGGTGGCGAAGGAGCTACAATTAGAGAAGTGTTGCGCTGGAAAAGTGTTGAAAAAGTAGTGATGGTAGATATTGACGGCGAAGTAGTAGAAGCTTGCCGCGAACACCTGCCAGAAATGCACCAAAACGCCTTTGACGACCCCCGTTCCGAAGTAGTAATCGGCGACGCTTTGGACTATTTAGACAACACAGATAACGATTGGGATATTGTGATTTCCGACTTATCCGATCCCATTGAAGAAGGGCCATCTTTCCAGTTGTTTACCAAGGAGTATTTTGAGAAAGTCCGCAAAATACTGTCACCTAATGGATATTTCGTAGTGCAAGCGGGCCCAGTTTCTCCAGCAGAAATGAAAATGCACGCCCGCATTGTCAACACCCTGAAATCGGTTTTCCCCAACGTTCAATCCTGCACCAGCTTTATTTCTACCTACGGAGCTCCTTGGGGTTTTGCGGTAGCTTCCAGCCAAGAAATAAACACGCGGCCAGAACCTGAAGTTACCGACAAATTGCTCGCCGACAAAACAATTGGTGGGTTGCGGATGTTAGACGGGATTACACTGTTGGGACTGATGCAAGTTCCCGGTCACTTACGAAAAGTAATCGCCGAGGAAACCGAAGTTTATACGATCGCAGCACCGCCTAAATTTTTCGGGAAAGGGTCTGTCGGTCAGTGAAGTTAAATTGAAAGAGAAAAGTCGTTTGGAGTAACTCACATGGGCAGTTTAATCCGCATAGTCGCTGCAATTTTTATTCCCCCGCTGGGCGTATTTTTGACCGTCGGAATTGGAGGTGATTTTTGGATCAACCTGGTTCTAACCTGTTTTTTCTGGTTTCCGGGCATGATTCACGCCATTTGGGTAATTGCCAAGCACGATCGGGGCTAGGTTGATATCAAAAAGACCTGTAAGGGCGGGTTCACAAACAATATCTGTCAGCAGCGCAGGGATATATAAACCCGCCCCAACCCAACAAATAACTAACAGGCTGCATCAATTTTGATTGTCATGGAATAATGCAGGTTGATATTATCTGTGGGGTGGGGGTGGGTTTATTTAGGATCGCAAATTAAATAATTTACACAAGTCTGTGGGATGGGCGTCCCGCCCGTTCAAAAAGGACGGGCGGGACGCCCATCCCACAAGAAGCATAAAAATTGTAAGTTATTTAATTTTCATTCCTTACATTGTTGGTTGGTGTTCGATATTGTTGGTTAACCCACCCCTACGATATTTGGGATAATTATGAATTATGCCTTGATTTTGATGTGATTTGATATTGTTTGTGGGGTGGGGGCGGGTTTATTTAAATTGTTGGTTGGTGTTGGATATTGTTGGCGAACCCGCCCCTACGATATTTGGGTAAATAGGGAAATTTGGATTGATTTTGATGCTCAACTTGACTGTTGGCTGAGCCAATCGCAGAAGCTGCTATGATAGAAGCTATAGCAAATTTCTCCGGCGATTTGCTGGGGATTTAAGAACTCACACCAATTTTCTAAGGCTTTCTCAACGTCGTATTCATCCTCATCAATTATTTGGCCGATCGCACTTACAGACAAACCCGATCGCGATTTTGCCAAAACAGACACCACAGCCAACTCAACTGGCGAGAAACCATCACCTCTCATCTGCTGGTAGTGGTTTTGATAATACGCTGCTAAACCGGGAGGAAGGAGAGAGAAAAGTGAGGACGTTTCTCCCAGATTAGCATCGGGCTGTGAATCCCGGGCAATGGCGGGTAACATCTGACTCAGATACATGAAATTGTTTTCGCTGTGAGTTGCGAGTTGTTGAGCCAATTCCGGTGCAGTTGAGAGGTATTGCTGAATGTAGTTAAGGGCATCTTCGCGATTTTGTTGGGGATAATCCCTTAAATCTAGGAGTTGAGAGGGCGCTTCAATTAACAAACCGGATTTTTCTTTGACAAACGGGCGGCGGGCGAGGATAAAATAAGTGCGATCGCCCAAATATCTCGGCAGATAAAACAGATTTGTGCTGGGTGGTTGGGAAGTAGGGGCGATCGCGTCTAGAGTATCTATGACAATTACCAACCGTTGCTGCGGATCTAGTCGATCGCTAATTTTCTGAAGCAACAAAGACAAAAACCAATTCCCATCATTGGAGTCGAGATTTTGAAGTTGAGATTTTAACTTGACAATTTCGGCTGTTTCCCCATTGGCAAGTAGGTATTTGTCAATCAGTTGAGTGCAGACAGAAGCGAGAAAATCGTGCGATCTATTTTTGCGATCGACTCCAGCATTGTAAAAGTTTTTTAGGCCGCCAACTTGTCCACAAATTTTCCCTTTTTTGTCATCCCTATTCTAAATACTTAGCAATCCGTTGTTCTAAATACTCAGCAATCCGTTGATTTACTTCCTTAAAAATCTTCCGCTTTGAATCCATCCCTCGTTTGGCTTTCAGAAAGTCAATGAAACTAGCATGATAAATGCTGTAGCAGATTTCTCCGTCTATATTCTGCTTTTTCAAATACTCAACCAATTCATCTTCTAAAACCTGTGCCACATCACATTCATCCACCTCTGCAATTCCAGCAATCATTTCGCAGCGAATCGGCGTGCCAATTTCAGCTAAAATATACAAGACAATCTCCATCAATTGCCCTGGCTTAGCTTCCATCCCCATCCGCACCCAATGGTTTTGATAATACTCTTGCAGCCCGTCGGGTAATTGCTTTAAATCCAAGTCATTGTAATCGCCATTAGCAATTGCTGGCAAAACATATCGCAAATACATAAAATTGTTTTCGCTTTTGTTTGCTACTTGCTCCATAAAATTCGTCTCGGCAATACTGCGGGTTTCAATCCAGTTTTTCAGTCTATTTCTAGTATCAGAATCGGTATCTAAAACAAATCGAATATATTTTTTGATATCATCCTGATTGGAATTAAGATACTCAGTATCTATTAAATATGACTCTACCGGAACGTCTACTAACAGCAGCTTTTGATAGAGGTCACAATATCGGCTCGTTAGCAAGAAATATACGTTATTGGGTAGAGTTTTTGGTAAATACAAAAGATTTCCTCCTACTTCTTGTTCGACTTCATCCAGTGCATCTATCGCAATTACCAAAGGTTCGTCAGGAGTGAGTTTGTCAGCGACCTTTGCCAGTAAATTTGGTAAATCAACATTTGCTAAATTTTGCAATTCATAGCAGTCAATCAATTGCCGACGAATGCTCTTCAAAAACAATTCTGGTGTGTTGCGGCGTTCGACGAGAATATTGAAATAGCAGGGAGAGTTATGTTCGGAGACGTATTTGGCAATGATCGAAGTTTTGCCCATTCCCGCAGCTCCGATGATTATAAAATAACCGTGAGGATTTTCGGTGATAAATTGCTGAAAAGCATCAAAAACAAATTGGCGGCCGCAAAATGTCTTAATTTTTTCTGCTATGAGTGATTCAAACTCTGGTGGTAACGAATTTTGAGCGTACCAATCTTTTGGGTCAACAATATCTGTTGGCTCTATTCCTAAAACTTTAGATATCTTAGTAACTTGCCATCTGTTTACTCTATGAAAACGGAGTAAGCGCTTAATTGTGGCAATGGAAACCTCAGATTCTATCGCTAGTGTTTCTATCGTAAGTCCAGCTTTTTTGTATAATTCTATGAGTTTGACTTTTCCAGTTGCACTGGATTGAACTGTATTGGATAGGTGCATAGTATGTTTTTAGATATGGTTGTTAGTTTGTCGAATTTAATCAAATAGTTTATCTGTGCTTTAAGTCGAGCTTAAATACTCATCTATTCTGTTGTTTATTGTTTGAAAGATAGCTCGGTTTGATTTCATCATATTTTGAGATTGTATAAATTCAATAAAGTTAGTGTGGTAGATAGTATAGTAGTCTTTACCAGATTTATTTTTTTGTTTCAAATACTTAAGCCAATCATGCAAAACACCTTCAATATAACATTCCTCTTCATCGGCAATTTCATGAAGTCTATCAATAGGAATCTGACAGCCACTTTTATAAACCAATATATACAAGAGAATTTGCCTTGATTTATCTTCATGATTCTGCATTTCCATAGCTTCCCAATGGGTCTGATAATACCTGCTCAGTGCAGGCGTTAACTTATTGAAAATTGGCTCCTGATAAGATTCATTAAGAATATCTTCTATTAAATAATTGAGGCATCTAAAGTTATTTTCACTTTTTTTAGCTATCCTATCAATAATGGTTTCTCTGCTGATATTGTGATTGTTCACCCAATGATTAATTTTTCTATTCAATTGATGTTCTTGAGCATTAAGATATGACAACAGGTAATCATTCATATCTTTATAGTGAAATTCCATATGACGTTGGTCAGTTAAATTAAATTGATATACTGGAGTACCTAAGTCAGTATTCAAACAATCCTTATTAAGATTATAATAATTGGTCTTAAGATTAGAAGGTTGTCTTGTTAGGAAAAAATAAACTCCATCTGGTAGAGTCTTAGGTAAATATAAAATATTTCGTCCCCCTACTTTCCCTTGATCGACTTCATCAAGATCGTCAACAACAATAACTAATCGTCCACTAAATTCCGTGTTGTTTGTAATTTTAGACAGCAAGGCAGGTAGATTATCTTCTTCTGAGTTATCCAAATCATAACGGTCAATAAGTTGTCGGCGAATACAATTTAAAAATTGCTCTGGTTTATTTTGATAATCCCTGGTAAAAAAGTAAGAAATCACCTCTGGATGATCGTAAACATACTTGGCAACAAGAGAAGTTTTGCCCATTCCTGCATATCCTACCAACACAAAGTAACCTTTTTCATTGGTACTGATAAATTGCTCAAAAGCTTCAAAAACAAATCGGCGCCCACAAAAAGTCTTATTGTTGTTTTTAATTAACGATCTAAATTCTTCAGGGTACGGAGATAATTTAGAAACTTGGTTTGCAACTACTGGTTGTGACGCTTGATAATACTTTTGTTTTAATTGAGTATGCAAAATATTCAACTTACCTGCACCTTGTTGATTGGCAAGTTCAGGAAAACTTGCTGAAAATTTATTGTAAATCTCTCCCAGTCGCTGTTTTACAGTAGGTTTTTCGATTTTTAAATGCGCTGAAAGCTGTGCCTGATTTAGGGGGGCTTTCTCAGGAGAGAACAGTGCTGCTAATAATGTTTCTGTTTGTTCGCTAGATAACCCACGCATCCCAGATTCGCCTTTAAGAAAATCCTGCCAATCCATACTTTAATTATACCTTGACTATACTTTGATTAGACCGACCTTTAGTAGACCTAAGTTTATACCTCCGGTCAACTTCACTCAATTACTGTCATGCAATGATTTTATTAGAACACAAAAGCAAGTATTGATAAACCAGAGAGGTCAGTCACATGAATTTTAACTTATTCGGCAACTCGCACCCTGATGAAGATTATAGCGAACTTAAAAGAGAAATGCTCCGAGAATCGCTGCGGCAAGTTCGCCAAAGCTACAATCTTGCCCTTGCAGTCACCGCGGCCTCGGCTATGATTACTTTCGGAGGCGTCGGACTGCTGTATTGTAATAAAATCTCGGAAGCTACCGTTACTGCTGTCGGCGGATTGTTGGCAAGTTTGGGCAGCATTCAGTTTGCTAAGCAAAAGCAGGAAGAATTGCGGGAGATGATGGAGGATTTGGATAAGGACTAAAGGATTCGTGTCAACCAAATTAGGTACGTTGTTGCGCTTCAGCGCTCTTTATAATATTACGAAAGAGCGCTGAAGCGCAACTACATACCTAACTAATTGGTGTGGCGACAGCAAACACCGATTATTAACGATCGCAAAAATCGACTTCTTCACAAACCAACTCAGCGATTTTCCGCGCCGCCCCAGACTCGCCGCGCACACTGCGGAGCCGATCGCCAATCCGTGCTAATTTATCAGGATGGCTCAAATAGTCGATCGCCAAATCAGCCACAACATCCGCTTCCAGCCGCCCGATCAACTCCGGCACAATCTCCTCGCCCGCCCAGATATTCGGCCAAGCATAAAGCTTTCCCTTCCCCAATTGCAGAATCAGCCAATTAATCCCCGTCGCAAAAACAGAACCGACTAACGGCAAATTTGCCAACAATCCCGGCAAACCATCCCAAGCTTTCATCGCATCCAACTGCTGCGTCGGAATCAACACAATCATCGGTACAGCTAACGAACCCAATTCCGCAGTATTCGCCCCCACAGTAGTCAAACACAGGCTGCATTCTGATAGCAAATCGTAGGCAGGAGTTTGCGTCCAAAGTTCTATTTGTAAGCCATTTGCTGTCTGCAAAAACGGCGATTCTGTTAAATGAAGTTCCGCGCTAGCGTTGGAAAATAAATGCAAGCAGGGATTTTGTTCAGCGTCGGCAAAACGTGCTAGAGTTTGCACATCTAAGCTCGGAGCAACCGGAATTACAAAGCGCGTTTCAGGGCGGACTCGATGGATCGATTGGGCGATCGCCAAACACAACGGTACACCTAAAGCTAATTTTGCCGCCTTAGAACCCGGTAACAATCCAATTAACTCTATTTCCCGTCGGGGTTGTACGCCGTCTTTTGTCTCCGATTTGCGATCGCCTACTTCCGCAATCAAATCTCCCACAACTGTAAATTTATCAGCATATTTTTGCGGAACTTTAGCCAAAACTTCCGGTTTCATCGCCGCAAACCTATCAATCCAGCGATACCACCGCGCGTCCCATTCTGCATAAGTAACAGTGCGATATTTTAGCCTTTTGCCAATAACAACCGTAAAAAATTGGTCGCCGCCTAAAAACAAAACAACTCCCGTTTCATACCAATCCCAATTTTGGGCAGTTTTGCCCGATAATAAAAATCGAAAAAAATGCTCCGGTGCTTGCACTCTATCCACTTCTGGGTAGCTCAATGCGATTTCTGCTTCTTTCCCCGTGGCGTGCGGACAGGGGGACAGCACCACGGAGATGCGCGCTTCTGTGCCCCTGTTTGCCAATTGCTGGCGCAATGCTTGCACGGCGGGACGCACCCAAGTTGCTAATTCTCCGGGCCCGTTGGAAAGGATTAAAATATCGACTGTCATAGCATTTAAGATTTAAAAGGATACAAGGGAGAATTCTATGACAGATTTAATGGATGCCGTCAAGATGGGTGATGTGGCGGCTGTGGAATGTGCGATCGAACAACGTGCAGATATCAACGCCAAAGACGAGGAAGGCGCGACGGCTTTGACGGCTGCGGCTGAGGTTGGCAATGCTGATATTGTCAAAAAATTGCTCGCAGCAGGTGCGGATGCTAACAGTCAGGATAATGACGGTTGGACGCCGTTAATGAGCGCCGCTGCTGCCGGACATACCGAGATTGTACAGCTTTTGCTGGATGCGGGGGCGGATGTGAATGCTAAAACTGCTTTTGGTTTGACGGCTTTGATGAGTGCGGCGGGTAGCGGGCGCGCTGATGTTGTGCAGGTTTTGATCGATCGAGGTTCCGATCTCAAAGCCAAGGATAATAATACTTGGACTGCGTTAATCTGGGCATCTTCGGAAAAGCACCAAGATGTGGTTGAGGTTTTGAAGCTGGCGCGCGATCGCCATTAACAACTTAGCAACCGGGTTTATCAAATAAACCCGGTTTCTGGATGATATAATTAATTAATAAATTTGCCATTTTTATATCATGGTACTATTCGATCGAGAAATGCGTTTGCCAACTAGCGCCGAACTCCCTTCTTCGGATGATACTCCAGTGGATAACGAAAATCAAAACTTTCTTCCCAACTTACTGTTATTCTTGCTCAAATTTCACTGGCGCGAGCGGAATGACTGGTTTTTTGCGGTGGATATGGGAGTTTATCACACGACGGGAGTAAGTCATCTAGTTCCAATCGTTCCTGACGGCTTTCTAAGTCTGGGTGTCGAAAGATTCAAAGGCGATACTTTGCGCCTCAGTTACGTCCTGTGGGAAGAAAATAATATTCCCCCGATTTTTGCCCTAGAGATTGTTTCTCAAACTTACGGCGGTGAATACGATAAAAAAATTGAGATTTATGCGCGGTTGGGCGTGCTATACTATGTGATTTACAATCCCTACTACTGGCGGCGAGACCAACAGCAACCGTTTGAAGTTTATCGTTTGGTAAATGGCGAGTACGAACAGCAAATTGGTGAACCTTTTTGGATGCCGGAAGTGGGTTTAGGAATTGGTCGAGGTCGGTACAGCGATGGGGAACGACAGTTGGAGGTTTTGTACTGGTTTGACGAACGAGGTACTAGGTATTTGACGGCTGAAGAATTGGTGGCTCAATATCGCGATCGCTTTGGCGAGTTGCCGGAATAGCAAAGCGCGATCGCCATTTTGTTTCAATGGGCGATTCCACCCATCAAATTCAACACCCACTCATTAATCGCTTCTGGATTTTTAGCCTAATAAAAAGTATGAAAAACTATTTAATGATTCTGGCAATCGATTCAAGTTCAAATTGCCGCCACCTTTAATTACGGCGATCGTGTCCAATACTATCGCACCAGATGAGCTATCTGAGAATTTTGTTTGAATTTGTAAATCTAGATTATTGTTGATAGGAGACAGAATGTACCAATCTAAATATCCTCCCAGCCGGATACTGTCCTGACCTTGTGTAAAGTTCTGAATTGTAGCAAAACCAGGCCCATTGTAGAAAACCTCAATGTTGACCAATGCAGATCTAATACCCATTGGCGTAGTCGTACCCAATAGGAATTCATCCTGACCTGTACCACCAATCAGAGTATCAAATTCATTGTCGCCCTTACTTTCATAAACCGTGAAGATCCCACTTGTGAGAACATTAGGGACACTTCTACCTACTTCAACTCCAATGAGTCTGGTATTCCCCGCCCCGAAACCAGTAACAATATCATTACCAGAAGTTCCGACAAAAGTCGCAGTACGATTAGGATCAAATTGTCCTAATTTCAGATAGTGTTCTCTGCCAGTTTTAAACACTCCTGAATTGACAAGTGACCTGATATCGCCAGTGAAATAATCCGGTTCAGAGAAAGAAGTCGCAAACAGACCATCTTTGATTCCGAATTTAATGAAATGCTGGTAACCATTTTTAAAGGTTCCATTTTGAATAAACGGTAACAAATCTCGATTATTTGCTACATAAAATGCTTGGTCGTAGTCAGGCGATACTCGCGTGCGACCTTCTTCGTAACCAAACTGGATAAAGTGGTCTAAACCAGAAGCAAAAGGCGCGTTTGGATTGCTTGAGTTGCGGATTGAGGGAACAATATCTGGATTTTGAGCTAGATAGGTTTGTTCGTCAAAGTAACGCGATACTGCGGTGAGGCCACCAGCTTGACCAAATTTTTCAAAGTGTTCTCTGCCAGATTTGATGATTCCTGCATCAAGTGCTGGTTTCAGCCACGGATACTGTGAAAGGTAGTATTGTTCGTCGAAGATGTCATAGTTTGTCATGCCATTTACCTGATTTTTAGTCTACAGATTTGTTTGTTAAAATCAACCCACTATTACTAACTCTACTAGCTCATTATGTCAAGTTAAGTATTATCTAGCAGCATTTTTTTTGCTGGTAGACACAAAAGGGCGATCGCAAGAAAACTCAAAAGCCATCAATCATCAGTATCAACTAATGACCAATGACTAATGACTAATGACTAATGATTAATGACCAATGACTAACCGATCGCGAAAGTACCGTTACCATTAGATTGGATGAAACTCAAATTCAAGTTTGCACCTCCTTCAATCACGCCGAGTACATCTCCAAAACGCTGGATTGACAAATTGCCACCAACAGGAGTCAGGCTGTAACCGCTTAAAGAATTTCCTTGCAGTTGGATCAAATCATTTTCTATGTCGAAGTTGCGAATCGTAGCTTGACCGTTACCTGTATACAGCGCTGCGGCGGAGGGATTCCCGGCTGATGCAGGAACTCCGAGGACGAATGTATCAACTCCCGGGCTGCCAATTAGGACATCGAATTCATTAGTTCCAAAGCTTTCATACTGCCGGTTTCCGTTGCGATCGATACCTACTTCTACTCCCACAAGTTCGGTATTCCCCACGCCAACGCCTGTGATAATGTCGTTGCTGCGGCTGCCTACAAAAGTTGCATCGCGGCTTGGCTCGTTTTTCCCGAAATTGAAGTAGTGTTCCCGACCAGTTTTCAAATTTCCAGAGTTGACAAATGGCACAATATCAGGATTTTTCTTTAAGTATTCCGGTTCAAAAAATGAAGTTCCAAAACGGCCTTCTTTGGCCCCGAATTGAATGAAATGCTGGTATCCTGATTTGAAAGGTGCATTAGCCCCGATAAACGATCGCAATTCTGAGTTATTTGCCAAATAAAAATCTTCGTTGTACTCAGGCGATACTTTAGTGCGGCGCTGTCCTTCATCGTAACCGAACTGAATAAAGTGATCGAGGCCGGTGGCAAAAGGCGCGTTTGGGTTGACAGTTTTGACAAAGGGTGCGAGATCTGGGTTGCCTGCAAGGTAAGTAGCTTCGTCAAAATAACGCGATACTTTAGTTAAGCCACCTGCTCTACCAAATTTTTCAAAGTGTTCTTTGCCAGATGCGATTACTCCGGCATCAATGGCCGGTTTGACCCAAGGATATTGGGCGAGGTAGTATTTTTCGTCGAAAATTGCGTAGTTAGCCATGTTTTATACCTATGGTTTTGATGAGCTTGATTGTGAATACCAATTAGCTTTTCATTGACTCGATCGCGGATCGGGAACTTACAGCAGATTCCATGTTTATGAAGTACGCCTCGGATCGAGAAATTCCGGTAGGGACACGGCATTGCCTTGTCCCTACTGCACTTCATAAACCTGGCATATACTGTATAGAATTCAGAAGTTATAAAATGGTTTTAAGTTCCTAGGCAAATATTGAGTTTTGTGACATACAAATTACTAGAATTTTTTATTCTATCTTCATAGATTATGCCTTTTCCCCCTCAATTAACTGCTCTATCGCAAGTATGATCTGTTATACAAAAGTTCGAGCTTGTTTCGGGATTTTTTTTCTCAAAGGTTTGTTGATTTTTGGGGATTTTTTTATGATAGCTTGCTTTAAACATATTTTATAAGATATGTCAAGTAAATTTTTGTAAAGATAATTTGGAGCATTTGCTCAAGGAATTTGTAAAATAATGTAACTAAAAATTGCAATAAATTTGTCGAATTGTGTAATTAGCAGGATCGAATCGCCTAATGGCAAGCGTTTTCTGGTAAAAATGCTTAGGGGACAAAAAAATTCCCGATTGCCGAAAACAGCATCTTAAAGGAGCCTAACCGGATGTTCACTCACGTCAAGCCCACCATTCGCCACGTCGTGCCGGAAAACTTGCAGGGGCGATCGCTCATGAAGGTGGTCTATGTCGTACTAGAACCGCAGTATCAAAGCGCCCTCTCCGCAGCGGTTCGAGCGATAAATAACAAAAATCCGAATCTGGCAATAGAAATCAGCGGCTATCTGATCGAAGAACTCCGCAGCCCGGAAAATTACGAGGCCTTCAAGCGGGATGTGGCTGATGCCAATGTATTTATTGCTTCTCTAATTTTTATCGAAGATTTGGCCGAAAAAGTGGTAGCGGCTGTGGAACCGCTGCGCGACAGCTTGGATGTCGCCGTCGTCTTCCCGTCGATGCCTGGGGTGATGCGACTCAATAAAATGGGCAGTTTCTCGATGGCGCAGTTGGGACAAAGCAAAAGCGCGATCGGCGAATTCATGAAAAAACGGAAGGAAAAATCCGGTAGTTCCTTCCAAGACGGAATGCTGAAACTGCTGCAAACTTTGCCGAAAGTGCTGAAATATTTGCCGATCGACAAAGCTCAAGATGCCCGCAACTTCATGCTAAGTTTCCAGTATTGGCTGGGCGGTTCCCAAGAAAACTTGGAAAACTTCTTGCTGATGCTGTCACATAAATATGTATTCAAAGGCCAGGAACAGTTAACTTTTCAAGAACCTGTTGTCTACCCCGACATGGGGATTTGGCATCCTTTAGCACCGTCCATGTTTGAGGATGTCAAAGGATATCTGAACTGGTATAATGCCCGCAAAGATATTTCCGCAGACCTCAAAGATCCCCTCGCACTTTGCATTGGTTTAGTGTTGCAGCGCACTCACTTAGTTACTGGAGATGACGCGCACTACGTAGCAATTGTGCAGGAATTGGAGGCAATGGGGGCGCGGGTGTTACCGATTTTTGCAGGCGGTTTGGACTTCTCGAAACCGGTTGAAAGCTTTTTCTTGGAAGTTGGGCCCAAAGGTGTGGCACCGCTGCCGATCGTAGATGCGGTAGTTTCTCTGACTGGTTTTGCGTTGGTTGGCGGCCCGGCGAAACAAGATCACCCAAAGGCGATCGAGACTTTGAAAAAGCTCAACTGCCCTTATATGGTGGCTTTGCCGCTGGTTTTCCAAACGACGGAAGAGTGGGAAAATAGCGATTTGGGCTTGCACCCGATTCAAGTTGCTTTGCAAGTGGCGATTCCTGAGTTGGATGGTGCGATCGAACCAATTATTTTGTCGGGTAGAGATGGCGCAACTGGAAAGGCGATCGCCCTGCAAGATAGAATCGAGGCGATTTCCCAGCGCGCCATGAAATGGGCAATGCTGCGGCGCAAACCAAAATTAGACAAGAAAGTTGCGATCACAGTCTTCAGCTTTCCGCCCGACAAAGGCAACGTCGGCACAGCCGCTTACTTGGACGTTTTCGGCTCAATTTACGAAGTATTGAAAGCCCTAAAAGGTAACGGTTACGACTTGCCAGAACTGCCGGATTCCGCCGAAAAACTGATGCAAGAAGTCATCCACGATGCAACAGCCCAATACCAAAGCCCGGAATTGAATATTGCTTACCGGATGTCGGTAGCTGAATACGAAGAATTCACTCCTTACTCGGAACGTTTGCAAGAAAATTGGGGCCCGCCTCCTGGGCATTTGAACAGCGACGGACAAAATTTGCTGATTTTCGGCAAACATTTCGGCAACGTATTTATCGGAGTGCAACCTACCTTTGGATATGAAGGCGATCCGATGCGGTTGTTATTCTCTCGTTCTGCTAGTCCGCACCACGGTTTTGCTGCTTACTACACTTATTTAGAGCGCATTTGGGGTGCGGATGCGGTGCTGCACTTTGGCACTCACGGTTCCCTAGAATTCATGCCTGGTAAGCAGATGGGAATGTCTATCGATTGTTATCCCGACAGTTTGATCGGCAAGATTCCTAACCTTTATTATTACGCCGCCAACAATCCCAGCGAGGCAACAATTGCTAAGCGTCGCAGTTATGCTGAAACCATCAGCTATCTGACTCCTCCGGCAGAAAATGCTGGTTTGTACAAAGGTTTGCAGGAACTCAGCGAGTTGATTGCTTCCTATCAAACTTTGAAGGATACGGGCCGGGGTGTGCCGATCGTGGATGCGATCGTCGAAAAATGCCGTTTGGTCAATTTGGACAAGGATATCACCTTACCTCCGGAACAGGAAAGAGGCGTTGCTGCGGGCATGACTGCGGAGGATCGGGACAATTTAGTTGGCTTGGTTTACCGCAAGTTGATGGAGATTGAATCGCGGTTGTTACCTTGTGGTTTGCACGTTGTTGGGAAGCCACCGACTGCGGAAGAGGCGATCGCAACACTCGTCAATATCGCTAATTTAGACCGGGAAGAAGACGGATTAGTCAGTTTGTCGCGGATTATTGCTTTAAGTTGCGATCGGAATATTGACGATATCTACACCAACAACGACAAAGGCATTTTAACCGATGTCGAATTGCTGCAAAACATCACCTTAGCTTGCCGCGATGCCGTCACCGCTTTAGTGAAGGAACAAACCGATGCTGAGGGTCGAGTTTCCCTAGTTTCCAAGTTGAATTTCTTCAACATGGGCAAGAAAACACCTTGGATTGAATCCTTACACGCAGCGGGTTACAAAAAAGTCGATGTAGACCTGATTAAACCGCTGTTTGAGTATCTGGAATTCTGCTTGCAGCAAGTTTGCGCCGACAACGAATTAGGTGCACTATTGCGCGCGCTAGAGGGCGAATACATTATCCCCGGCCCAGGCGGCGATCCGATTCGCAACCCGGATGTTTTGCCGACTGGCAAGAATATGCACGCTTTGGACCCGCAGTCAATCCCCACCACAGGGGCGATTAAGTCTGCTAAGGTTGTAGTCGATCGGCTATTAGAAAGACAGCGCACTGATAACGACGGCAACTATCCCGAAACCATCGCCGTTGTGCTCTGGGGAACCGACAACATCAAGACTTACGGCGAATCCCTCGCCCAAGTAATGTGGATGGTGGGAGTGAAGCCAGTACCCGACGCTTTAGGCCGGGTAAACAAACTGGAATTGCTGTCTTTAGAAGAGTTGGGACGGCCTCGAATCGACGTAGTAATTAACTGTTCCGGCGTATTCCGCGACTTGTTCATCAACCAAATGAATTTGTTAGATAAAGCCGTGAAAATGGCAGCAGAAGCCGACGAACCCTTAGAAATGAACTTCGTCCGCAAACACGCATTGAAGCAAGCGGAAGAAATGGGAATCAACCTGCGCCAAGCAGCCACCCGCGTCTTTTCCAATGCTTCCGGTTCCTATTCATCTAACGTCAACTTAGCGGTAGAAAACAGCACTTGGGAAAGTGAAGCCGAGTTGCAGGAAATGTACTTGACCCGCAAATCCTTCGCCTTTTCTTCCGACAATCCCGGAACAATGGAACAAGACAGGCAGATTTTTGAATCATCCTTAAAAACTGCTGAAGTCACCTTCCAAAACTTAGATTCTGCGGAGATTTCGCTAACCGACGTGTCGCACTATTTCGACTCCGATCCAACTAAATTAATCGGCAGTTTGCGCGCAGATGGGAAGAAACCAACATCCTTTGTTGCTGATACCACAACAGCCAACGCCCAGGTACGGACGCTATCAGAAACCGTGCGTTTAGATTCGCGGACAAAGCTGCTGAATCCGAAGTGGTACGAGGGGATGTTATCGCACGGTTATGAAGGCGTGCGGGAGATTTCTAAGCGTCTGGTGAACACGACTGGATGGAGTGCGACTGCCGGCGCGGTGGATAATTGGGTGTATGAGGATGTGAACGGTACGTTTATCCAAGATGAGGAGATGCAGAAGCGTTTGCTGAATTTGAATCCTCATTCTTTCCGCAAGATTGTCAGCACTTTGCTGGAGGTGAATGGTCGGGGTTATTGGGAGACTTCGGAGAGTAATTTGGACAGGTTGCGTGAACTTTATCAGGAGGTGGAAGATCGGATTGAAGGGGTAGAGTAGGATTTTAGTATGGGGCAGGCTTTTGGGCCTGCCCATCTTCCCAATCATAAAAGACGCACTATGATAGCGCTAATCTAACAGTCCTAAAAGTCTCATTAAGTAAAGCTTGTTGGTCTAAGACAATTAAAGAGCAGAACTTGGGTTATAATATAAGTAGGTATCTTGCCTAACTCGTAATTCTCAATTATGGCGTTAACTACATATGGCTAGAAAAAAAGCAGATAATGATAATAACGGTTACAAACAATTAGAGCTAGATTTAGTTTATGATATTGAAAAATCAAACTTGGTTGAAGTAGTACAATCTACAGATAAAACAGATACCGAATCTTACATGAAGTCCGTAGATGAATATATAAATGATACTAATACATCAGTTGTCTCGAATGAAACTGATAAAAATAAAATTTCAGAATCTGCTAATATAACAGAAACTGCTTTCAATAGATTGTCTGATGAAATTTTGGAATTAATTATACCTGAAACTTATGAGGAAACCCTACAACAAGAAGTCAATCAACAAAAAATAGCACAAAATTTAGCTCTAATGGCACGGTTTATTACGCCTGTAATTGAATTTGAAGAAAAAATAATTCAAGTAGTTAGTCAAATTAAACTATCTGGTTATCTATTATTTTTATACGGTATTTCAGGAGTAGGAAAATCAACTTTCATAAGTTCATTGGAATGGAGGAAACATATTCGTATCAAAGAAATTGTGCCTATTGATGCAAGTGATTTAACTAATGACCCAAGTTTGAAGTTGCAAAATCTACTCACTCGTCTCAAGCAGGAGTCTATTAAGTTTTTGGCGGAAAATGACAATAAAGATAAGTTGTGCATTGTTATTGATTATTTAGAAAACTTACAGGGTGAAGATAATGAGCAAGTAATAGCTTTCTTTAGAGATTTAAATGGATTACTACGTAAATACCCTATTCTGATTATTTGGCCAGTAACAGATAGGCAAGATTTAACAACTATGCAAGATTTAGCAAAAACTTTTTCTAGTACAATGTTTTATCAAAAAATACCTACTCTAGAGTTTACTGGACCACCAATAGAAGAATATCCAACTATTGCTAAGAACACAATTGCATTTTTTAACCAAGGAAAAACGTGTTATGATTTTCAATTAAACGATGATGATTTTGATGACATTATTAAGGATAAATATGAACAAAAACCCAAAGATAGAATTATTATCAGGGACTATTTAAGAGACATAAGAGATCTTTCACGAGATAGAACAAAATATACACAACAGTTGATGCAGAATGTTCCTAGACCGACAGAAGTCTGGTTTATATTCTCTTATCCTAAAGCAGAAAGCGTTGTAGCTCAATTTGCTAAACAGTCTGATAACATTAACGAAATGTGGAACGCAAATTACAGTGCGCTTTTCACTTATATTAAAGAAAATAACCAAAGAAAAGCTGATTGGAAACCTGGTCGTCTTACTTTGGCACTTAATGGCATATTAACAACAAAAATTATGTACTTACCAACAAATGCTTTAGTGAATTGCATCGCTGCCTATTCTAAAGAGGCAAAGATTCCTATTTCTAGAGAAGAGTTTATTAACCAATATAAAGTTCTTGATCATTGGTTTGGAAAAAAAGCGGCTCAAAACACTTTATCTACTACTCCTTTATACTTCCAATTATTAAGTCGTCCTATCACTGCTGGAAAACGTAAAAGTGGTACTGTAGAAAAGGGACTAGCAAATGCTAAAGACCCTTTTGAGAAAATTAATAAAGATATAGTCAATAATAAAATCAGCGATAGCCTTTTAAATAAAAGTCTATATTTAGCTCTACAAGATTTATATCAAGAATCCAATTTATCATTTAGTTGTGAGAAACCCCATCCAGACCTACCAAATATTAGACCTGATATATTAGTAAATGCTAAAAATGAGAAATATATTGCCTTAGAATTTTGTTATACCGTTAATAATACTCCTGGTTATTTAGCAGGCTACGTTTTAAACAAATTGAATACTTACATGAAGCAATTAGAACAAAGTTTTGGCTTTGAGAGTAATTTTCGATGAGTATTTCGACTACAGAAAAACGTGACTTAGATAACAGATGATAGTGATCGCCCTTGTCTTCCCAAAGTGCGATCACCCTTTATGCTATGTTATAAGTAGATACGGTAAATATGCGATAATCTTATGTCGAAGGTCAGTCATAACGAAAATAAAATGAATCCAACTATGTATGCTCAACAACTTGAATTATTTGAACTATTCAATCCAACTTCTATTAAAAATACCCGATCGCAATTAACGTTCGTAGACTTATTTGCTGGGATTGGTGGCTTTAGGATTCCTCTCGAAGAATTAGGCTGTAAATGCTTAGGCTATTCAGAAATTAATAAAAAAGCCATTCAAGTTTATCGAGATAATTTTATTAAAAATGCCAATTCAGATGAGGCATATTTAGGAGATATTACCAATCTAAATAAATTGCCTTTTGCCATAGATCTATTAGTGGGTGGTGTTCCCTGTCAACCTTGGTCTATTGCAGGTAAAATGCAAGGTTTAGACGACCCAAGAGGCAAGTTATGGACAGATGTATTTAGGGTAGTAACAGCTAATCGTCCCAAAGCTTTTATATTTGAAAATGTCAAAGGCTTGACAGAACCAAGAAATATAGAAAGCTTGAAATACATAATTGATAATTTAACATCATCTGGTTATGTTGTCAAATACGAAGTGCTAAATTCCTATGATTTTGGGCTACCCCAAGATAGAGATAGAATGTTTATAGTTGGCATTAGGAATGACATAGAAAAATGCTGGGGATTTACATTTCCTAAACCCATCGATAGCGCTATAAAGCTTTATGATGTGATACCAGGGATTCAGCGTAGCAATTTTACGAAGCAAAAATTTTCACCAACCGTTTTATTTGATGGCAAAATACCGGGTTCCAGAGGCAGATTTCAAAAGCTAGATGAATTAAACGACTTTTTCTTATTTACTGATATTAGAGATGGACATACTACCATCCATTCTTGGGATTTAATCGAAACAACTAGCAGGGAAAAATTAATTTGTCAAACGATTATGAAAAATCGGAGAAAAAATATTTATGGAGAAAAGGACGGTAATCCTTTAGAATTTAAAGTGTTAGCCAAACTAATTCCTGATTTGAAACAAACAGAAATTGACAACTTAGTTGAAAAAGAAATTTTGCGGAGTGTAGACGAGAAAGGCTATGATTTTGTGAATTCTAAAATTTCTTCAGGGATTAACGGTATTTCTAAAATTTTCTTACCTCATGCGGATGCGATCGCAACTTTAACCGCAACTGGAACTAGAGACTTTGTGGCAACAATCTCGATTGAATGTCAAGAACCCGCAGCATATAAGGAAACATTTATTAGGGAAATTTATGAAAAGAAAAACTTTCAACCTTTAACTGCACAGGATTACGCAAAATTGCAAGGATTTCCCGAATGGTTCAAAATTTCTGAAAATGAAACTACAGCCAAACATCAATTGGGTAATGCTGTATCAATTCCTGTGGTTTACCATTTAGCCAAAGCATTACTCGAAATTATTTTGTAATTGTGACTTAAAATATGGCAGCTATTAGTACAAAACAACGAGAAATAATTAAAGGATATCTTGAAGGTTTTATTCAGGGTATTGTAGATGAATATAAAGGTCGGATTATTCACAAGTCAACTACTGGAATAGAGTATCTATCGCGCAGTTCAACTAATGGAGAATTAAAACCTTTTCAAGCCGCATTAATTCCAACAGAATTAATACGAATTAATCAATTTGAGCGAGGTTTAAGTACCAGATTAGGAAACTCTCTTGAAGAATGCGCTAAGTTAATCGCCCTTGAACATCATCAGGATGCACGTCGAGGATATGATATCAGAGCGGAAGTAAGTATTGCAGCTTTTGAAGAAGCTCAACGTCAGAAAGAATACTATGAATCTATGGATAAAAAAGGACAAACTAAACCATCTTTTGAGCAGATGATAACAGCAGTGCTGAATGCTAGACGAACCGATGATTTGGCAACAAAAACTGTACGCGCTGACCTTTATATTTTTGCTAATGACGGAACAGAATACTTATTTGAAATTAAAGCTCCTAAGCCCAATAAAGGTCAATGCTTAGAAGTGATCCAGCGTCTGTTGAGGTTTCATTTACTGCGGGGTGCAAAGCGTCCGCAGTTGCAAGCTTACTATGCGATGCCTTATAATCCCTATGGTGTAACAAAAGCTGTTTATAAGTGGTCTCAGGCAAGGAATTATCTGCCTTTTGATGAAGCTGTAGTTATTGGAGATGAATTTTGGAATATTGTAGGCGGAGCTACTGCTTACGAGGAATTATTGGAAATATATTTAGAAGTGGGACGTGAGAAAAGTAAATATATGATGGATGCTTTAGCTTTCGGGTTTTAATGAGAGGGAGTTTTTAATAAAGGCGGGGGTTGAACCATAATGAAGTACGAAGTCATCATCTACTGGAGTGAGGAAGACCAGGCATTTATTGCCGAAGCACCTGAATTGCCGGGATGTGCTGCGGATGGGGAAACTTATCAAGAAGCATTGCAAAATCTAGAGATTATTATGCAGGAGTGGATAGAAACGGCTAACGCACTGGGTTATCCTATTCCTCAACCGAAAGATCGATCGATGTTTGCGTAGTTGAAATAGCATCACAGGCGATCGCCCTTTATGCTATTCTATAAGTAGATACGTTTTGTATATACAATTTCTGCCGTTTGAATATGACTATCTCGCCCAAACGACTTGAAGAATTAGAAAACATTCCAGAATCTGCGATCGATACCTCTGATATTTCTGAGTTAGATGCGAGTTTTTGGGAAACAGCTAAACTGGTAAAACCGCTAACAAAACAAGCTATTTCTTTAAGAGTCGATAGCGATGTATTAGATTGGTTTAAAAGTCAAGGAAAAGGTTATCAATCTCTGATGAATGCTGTGCTGCGCTCTTATGTTGAACACCACGTAAAAAGCAGTGAATAAATGTGGATTATCCTCTGGATCATGCTGTATCAATTCCTGTGGTTTACCATTTAGCAAAAGCATTACTTACGAAGCACGATCGTCCTCACAACTCACTCAATATGCTACGATCGCCAATATAGGTCGTTTAGCCACGATAAAATACCGCTATGACTACCCTCACCCTCAACCTAAACCCCATTATCAAGCTGACAGACGAGCAGTTTTTTCAACTCTGTCAGGAGAATGAAAATATTAGATTGGAACGCACGGCTAAGGGAGAATTAATTATCATGTCACCAGCAGGAGGAGAAACTGGAAGCAGCAATGCAGGATTAACGGCACAGATTTGGATTTGGAATCAGCAAAAAAAACTGGGTAAAGTGTTTGACTCTTCAACAGGTTTTAAACTTCCTAATAATGCAAATAGAGCGCCTGACGCTTCTTGGGTAAAATTAGAACGCTGGGATGCTTTGACTCCCGAACAACAAAAGAAATTCCCCCCAATTTGTCCTGATTTCGTCGTCGAGTTAATGTCTCCCAGTGATAGTTTGAAAGAAACTCAGGATAAGATGAAAGAGTATCGAGATAATGGTGCTGTTTTAGGTTGGTTAATTAATCGCAAGTCTCGACAAGTAGAAATTTATCGTCCGAATCAAGAAGTTGAAGTGTTAGAATCTCCAGTCACTGTATCAGGTGAAGATGTTCTCCCCGGATTTGTGCTGAATCTTGAGTCGATTTGGTAAAGTGCGATCGCACCTGTCCAATGTTCAATAGAGTAAAATAGAGTTAAAGTTCTCGTGGAGTATTGGCAATGGTTCAAACCCTGACGTACAGTAAAGAAGAGCTTGCAGGTTCTCACCTCGTTTTACATGATATCAGTTGGGAAACCTACGAACACTTGTTAGAAATATTTGCGGAACGTTCAACGCCGCGCATGACTTACTATCAGGGAACTTTAGAACTCATGGTACCTTTACCAGAACATGAGAGGTATAGCTGGACTCTCGGGCGGCTAATTGTAGCACTTTCTGAGGAAATTGGGATTGAAATTATCGGATTAAAATCATCTACTTGGCGTTCGGAACCGAAAAAAGCTGGCAACGAAGCTGATGAATGTTTTTATATCCAAAATGAAGCTTTAATGCGGGGAAAGTTAACTATCGATCTCAAAAATGACCCGCCGCCAGACTTAGTTGTGGAAATGGATTTGACTAGCTCATCTATTAATAAAATGGCGGTTTATGCGGAACTTAAAGTGCCGGAAGTTTGGATTTGGAAGAAAGGAAAACTAATAATTAACATTTTAACTGATACGGGTTATGCCGAGTCGGAAACGAGTTTGGCATTTGCCTCGTTTCCTGTCAAAGAACTCGCACAGTTTATGAATTTAGACTCAGAAAAGGGAGAGAATGCGAGAATTAGAGAGTTTAGAGAGTGGGTACGATCGCGCTTACAGAATCAGCTACCCTAGGGAAACGGTAGTGCCACCTCCGGCGCGAGCACGGATACGAACACGGCATAATACCCGGCGGTTGAAACCGCGTCTATACAGACAAAACCCGCCTCCGCGGGTTGAAGAAGACCGGGCAGTTGAAATTATCTTATTTTCTTCAGTCCGCGGAGGCGGACTTCGTTTGTGTAGACGCGGTTTCAACCGCCGTTTCATCTTTGCACATACTGTTTCATCACGGGATTCAAACTAAACAAAGTTATCTTTTCATCTTCTATTGCATCCAATAAAAACCGATTTCCCAGAGATCGCACTGCATTGACTATTTCTGACGGGGAAAATGGTATTTTGTTGAAAAATTGCGACACACCAACGGGTTCAGGTTGATTAGCCAGGTGAATCATCACTGCCAACTCTGCCGGAGTCAAACGCCCAAAAGGTTGAGATAATTGAAATTGCAGCGATTCATCTAAAATCGGCATTTCGCACTGCAAAAACTCCGCAACTCTCCCCCCAAATAACTCTCGAATCAGGGTTGCAGTCAACTCCAACCACAGAGGATTGCCTTGATAAATATCAATCAAAGTTTCCCATGTTTCCTCATCGGATAACTTTTGGGAGTTCAAAATCTCTTTAGCTGCTACTCCTAAACTTCCCAATACAAAACATCGCACGGGACGATTATCTTTTGATAATCTGGCAATTTCTCTGGGTTTTTCCCAACTATTCAATATCAAACAACTTTGATGACAAACTTCGGCAATAAGTTTAAAAAATAACTGATAATCTTCATATCCAGTTTTATATTGTCCCGCGAGTTGTCCGCTGCTAAAAAGCATCTGTACGTCATCGAGGACAATCAGACATCGATATTTTCGCAGGTAATCGAGGAGTTGGGAAATTTTGGTTTCGATGTTTTGGGGAATTTCGGATGGTTGGGAAAAGATTTGCAGCAGGTTGGTGAGGGTTGCGTCTAGGGTTGGGGAAAAGCGGAGGCTGCGATAGATGACGTAATCGAATTGGGTTTTGATGCGATCGATTAGGCTTAGGGAGAGGGTTGTTTTGCCGATTCCGCTGATTCCGAGGAGTGCAATGAGGCGTGTGCGATCGCGCGTTATCCTGTTTTCGAGGGTGGAGAGTTCAGAAGTGCGATCGAAAAAGGTGAATATTTCCGGTGCGTCGCCTAAGTCTATGTGGAGTTGTTTAGGAGTTTGTGGGGAGTTTTGGGAATTTGTTGGACTTCTCGCCCTTTCTTGGCAAATATTGACGTTATTAATTTCTACAAAATTCTTGCCTATAGGTGATGAAATATTGTAAATTTTACCACTATCTAATATTGCTCGAAAATTTCTTTTAGTAATATCTTCTCCGAATCCCTCTGAGAGTATTTTCCATAATTCCGAACCAATATCTCTGGTATGACCTTCGCTGGAATGAGTCTCTTCAGCAATTTGTGGGTATGTCCGACCTTGGAATGTCCCTTCAAGGATAGCTTTTTGCAGATAGTCTATATGTTCTCCCGTCTTGGCGAAGATTAGTTCGTCGGCGAGTTTTAAGACTTCTGCGATTTCCATAGGTCAGTCGTGTGCTGCGATTTGTCGTATTATATCCGATCTTTCCGACATTTCCGACAAGATTCCGATATTTCCGACAAGATTCCGACATTTGCGATCGGGCTGTCTTGGGAAAGTCCCGACATTTCCGACTGACGGCTTAGCAGAAAATATACCTTGATGACTGTATCGTCTGCTGTACAAACGGGCGATCGGTAAATTATTGCAATAAATTTAAAAAGTAAAGTAATATGGATGACCAAAAAGCAGCACAATTCATTGAATTTCTTGAAAGAAAGGTGCAAGCACTTAGGGGACAACGGCTAGTATTTTTTGTTATTGGTCGTGCAGGTTGGGGTAAATCTAGCACGGTAAACTCATTAGTAGGTCAAGATGTATGTGAAGTTAGCGATCATGAGACAACAACAACAGATATTACTGGGTTTAATTTTGAAATGAATGGTGTTAAAGCAATAATATTTGATACTCCTGGTCTTTGCGATGGTAGTGGAAACGATCGTATATACATAGAGAAGATACGTTCCGAAATCAAAGAGCCTGATTCTATGTTATATGTAAACAGGCTCGACGAAACTCGAATCACAGACAATGATAAGCGAGGAATCAAAATTATTTCAGAAGCATTGGGTATAGAATCATGGAAACACGCTGTTATAGTTTTCACTTTTGCTGATAAGCTTAGTGCTTCAGAGTATCAAAAAAAATTAACTAAGAGAACACAAAGTGTTCGACAAGCAATAGCCGAATGCATAAAAGATACGGATATAGCATATCAGATTCCAGCAGTTGCAATAGTTAATAAGAATGACACAACACCTGATGGTAAAAGTGACAGAACACCAGACGGTAAGGAATGGCTTGGAGAATTTTTTACAGTAGTAGCGGAGCGTGTATCTATGAAAGGTATGATTGCTTTACTAAGTTTTTTGACTCCGAGTATAACAAAGCGAACCCGTTTTAACAAGGCACAAAAAGCTATTATTAGAAGAAAATTTGTTGAGGCAGTTTTGCAGTCAATGGGAACAGCGGCGGGATTTGGAGCTGCTGTGGCCGGACTTTTAAACGCTCCAATAATAATAGGTTTTTCAGGAGCTGGAATAGTAGGAACTCTGATAGGAGCCTGGTTATCTAGGTATGATGATGAGTAAACCGATCGCCCTTATCTTCCCCAAGCGCGATCGCCCTTATTTCCCCAAAGTACGATCGCCCTTATCTTCCTCAAATGCAATTAAACTTGACCAGGCAAATCCAACGCAATTAATAAAGCTTGATTCAGCAGAAGTATTGCTTCATCACTAAGCATTCCTCGTAAACTCAATAAACGAGATTTAGATAATACCCGTACTTGATCTGCCATAGCGATAGAATCGTTGGTTAATCCACCGTCGGGAGCTTTAATTAATACCTGAGTGGGATAAACTCGTTTACCAGTTTGATAAGTAGTGCAGGGAATAGCCAAAACTACAGGGCTATATGTATTGATTGTAGCTCGACTAACGATGATCACAGGACGGGTTCCTCCTTGTTCAGAACCCTCAACAGGTTCAAGTCTAGCATCATAGACTTCTCCCCGGTTCATACAGGAGATTCTCCCAATTGCAACGCTTCCCAACTCGCTACGGCAAACTCAGCCTCCATCTGTAGCACTTGAGCTTGATACTCTGGATCTTGTGCCATTTCAATCAGTGCTGCATCAATTTCTGATCGTTTACTCTGAGTTTGGGTTGTTACCCGATCGCGCATCAATGCTGATAATACTTCTAAAAGTTGCTGTTGCTCGTCAGGAGTGAGACTTTGAGCCTGACTCAGAACCTCGCTATAAGTAGACATAGGCTTTATGTTGAGATTTTTTGGCTGATTGTTATTATAGCACCGAATAGCTCATTACGCCTTCATGCCGAGTTTTTGATGAACTTCCACAGGTTCAAGACTGTTTTCTCCTGATTGTTTACGCTTCATTGACTCTAACAATTTCAGCTTAACTTCTTCCTTAACTTCTAAACCTGCATCAGCATCGCCCAAATATTCTTCTAAACACTGTTCAACGGTATGTCGAATCAAGTCCCGCAGTTGCTCAACTGTCATATCTTTGACTTGCATCTTAATCTCCTAGTCTGTGGGATTATCAATAAATAATAGCAACTTTAGTACAGTTGTCTCTGTAACTGAGCTATCCATTTCATGAATTTCGTTCCCGATCGACATATTCTTGAGCATCAATCCCATGCCAAATTTCCTTACCCAAACCTGATAATTCTAAAATACTGCGCTTGGGTGATAGAATCACCCGTTGACGAATATGTGTAAACAATTCAGAGATGAGTCGCATTTGCTCATCTGGTGCAAGTTTGAGAACCTGATTCAGTACCGTGCTGTAAGTAGACATAGACTCTGCATTAAGATTTTTGGGCTGATTGTCATTATAGCAATTTAGGATCGAGGGGACTGCGCGCGATCGCAGCTATCCCGTAGGAAATCGCCCTTATCTTCCCTGCATTGCGCCCTAATACACTTCACGACGATGAGCAATAACAGTCACAACCACCCGCTTTTGCTCCTCATCAATGTCATAAACAACCCGATAATCTCCAACGCGATAGCGATAGTATCCAGCTAAGTCGCCTTTGAGTTGCTTAATATTTGGATGACTGCGAGGGTCAGTTTTCAACATTTCAAAACATCGATCTAGCTTGCGTTGTAAAGAAGCTGATGCTTCTTCAAAAAACTCCTGAGCATCAAAGCTAAGAACCACTGAATAAAAATTCAGATTTTCATCAGTATTTTCGTTTGAGTTGCTCAACGGTCGTCACCTTACCTGCTGCTACATCCTTTTGGGCTTTATTAAATGCTTCTATAAAACCGGGAATTTTCAATAATTCTATCGTAGCTTCATTGCTTTCACGTTCTGCTAAATAAGCTAAAAAATCAGCCACAACGAGCAGCCGTTCAGGAGATAAGCTATCTATCGATTGCTTAAGGTTCTGGCGAAGTTCTTGAGTTTTCATAGTTCATAGCTGTTGAAAATTATTAGAGCTACCTGTTTAATTATACCAGATAGTCTGAAATTCACCAAAGTTAGATCGCCCTTTTATTCCAAGACCAAACTAATTAACTCCCTATCTCAGAGGTTTTCTGAACCGATGTCCATCAGGTTCTACAACGACAAATGACCCTTTTAGTTCTACTTCAGAGTAATTTTCTATAACTCCTGCTAGTTCCTTGTGAACTTCATTCACCATTTTAGGTAAGACTCGAAGGTAAATTACACCTGTTCCGATCGCCCTCACAAAAACAAGAATTCCGTAATCTCTGTCTCGCGTAACCAGGATGCGATTTTCTGTTTGGGCTACTCTCAGTATTTCTTCATCACTTGCTTGCGCTAGACCCATTTGAGCGACCACAATTACATCATGTCCTGCATCAATCAAAAACTTTGTGGTGACAGCGTACACATCTTAGTCTATCAGAAATTTCATAATTTAAGCTAATGCCAAATGCACATCTTCCGCCGCCACCAGTGCGATCGCATAACGCAAACACGCCCGAATATCATCCATTTCCAAATCTGGATAGTAATCTTGGATAATTTCTCCAAAAGAAAGCCCTTCATTTAGTAATTCGAGAACGCTCTGTACAGTAATGCGCGTACCCACTATGCAAGGCTTACCGAAGTGAATTTGAGGGTTGACGGAGATTCTGTCCATTTTGACCACGCAGCTCTATGTCTCTTCTATTTTAAGTCATCAAGTAGGCGATCGCAACTTGTCTCTTTTCACCAGCGAGCCGATCGCCATTTTTTCCCAAAAGTGCGATATTATTCATCCCTACCAGGGAAGTGGACGATCTTGACGCAACTCTCGCTGCCATTCCATCGGATCGCTAATATCAGCAAAGACATTACTTGCTGCTATTATTTCCAATATTTCAACTATTCTCTGACGGGGAAACTCAGCACTTAAAGTCGATCGCTCTTCTTGCAAAGTAACGTAAACTTTGACAGGCTCATCGCCCTGTTTTGGAACCTCATTAGCCCATTCTAAAAGGTTTCCCTTCAATATAGCCTCAAATATTCGCTGCATAGCTAATATCAACTATTCTTTATTTTTATTATTATAGCTCTTGATGACTGCCTCGCCCCTTTTCTTTCCTCTCTTACTCATCCCATTCTGCTCTAAGTTGCAACTGGAATTCCAAAGCATCCACACGATACGGCAAAAAACCGCGCCATCTCTTTAAATTTTTCCTGGACAATCTTTCACTGCTACCCTGAATATGGGTTGTTAGGCGATCGCGCATCAATGCTGACAATACTTCTAAAAGCTGCTGTTGCTCGTCAGGAGTGAGACTTTGAGCCTGACTCAGTACCTCGCTATAAGTAGACATAGGCTTTATGTTGATATTTTTGGGCTGATTGTCATTATAGCAATTTAGGATCGAAGGAAGTGCGATCGCCTTTATCTTTCCAAAGTGCGATATTATTCATCCCTACCAGGAAGTGGACGATCTTGACGCAACTCTCGCTGCCATTCCACCGGATCGCTAATATCCTCAAAGACATTACTTGCTGCAATTTTTTCTACCAACAGCTTCAATTTGAGTTCTTGGGAGGATATCCCCCGATCGCGACCAGCTTTATAATCTTGCCAAGCAGCTTCACTCTCTGCTATTTCTTCTGCTGAAATCACTTCATCATCTTCTGCAACTTCTTCTCGTAACTGAATCATTTTTTTCAAGTCTTCTAATAACCGCAGTTGGTCTGCAAGCGTGAGGCTTTTAACTTGATTCAGTACCTTGCTATAAGTAAACATAGACTTGGTTGTAAGAGTTTTTGCTTGCTCTCTATTATATCTCAATTTACAATTCTGGGAAATGCGATCGCCCTTTTATTCCCAAAGTGCGATCGCTCTTATACTATCTTGCACAATTTGTTGGCTGCTGCGAATTCACCTCAAAGGCGATCGCAAACTCCACTTGCGGCAGCAATCTTTTGATAATCCGCAAGTGTTCCTCGCCGTCGTTTCGGCGGCGAAAACGCGCCACAGTCAGGCGTTGCAGGTTGGGCAGGTGACGGTAAATCACCCACGGGTAAAGTTGTTGTTTGTAGTTCATCCTAGTTCTGCCATAGATTGCGGGCAAAATGAGACACTAGAAAGGCAGGGCTGATTTCCCGTACTCTGCCCTTTTGCTGTCTATATAGACATAGTGTCTGGACAAAATTGTCTTGTCAAGCGGTCTAGACACAATGTCAGATTTTGTAATGACAAAGCGAAGACAACCTCAAGAAGAAGCTGGCGAATCACTGCTTAAAAAACTGAGAGATGAGTTAGGAATGTCCCAAGAAGAATTTGCTCGGCAAATTGGGACATCGGTACGGACTGTGAGTCGCTCTTAAGCCGGAGATAACGTGCCGACATTCACAATTGCCCAAATGAAAGCTTTGGCAAATTTTTTGCGATCGCGTGGGTTAACTCTTGATGACTTGCCCGATCGCTTTGGCCCGCCTGAGTGAGGAGGTGAGAAAAATAGGATACGATCGCCCTCGATTTGCCTTCGATCGAACGAAAGAGGAGTATTTTCGCAGAGCGATCGCCCTTGATACTATATTATAAATAGATGGGAATATTGAGCCATGAATAACGTCAATTATGCTGGAATGAGCGATCGCAAATTAAAGCGATACATTCTCACCTACAGAGACGATCGCAAAGCTTTCTATGCCTATGTAGTGACTTTCAAAGCACAAACTATCGAGGAAGTTCGCCAATAATTTCCAAGTTCGATCGACGATGATAGAATTTTAGTCCGCTTGTGAGGCTGCTGCACCATTTTCAAAGTTAAACTCATTTTCAATTGATTCAAAAAATTGCGAAATCTGCTCAGTCGATGTGATGTGATAAACATTTTTGGTACTTCGTGCCCGATCGATATATTCGCGATATTTTGGGTTCAAATATTTGTCGCACAACCAAAGCACGCGGTAACTGGTAAGCGAACTCTTTAATATTGGGGTGTTTTCCGGCCAGCCTGCGGGTGGTTTAAAGTAACCCGACATCAGTCTTTTAGTCACCCACCAGAAATGCACGTATAGCGGTAGATCGATAAAAACCAGGGTATCCGCCTCATCAAGTCGCAGCCAGAGGGTTTCTATGCAACCAAACCCGTCAATAACCCATCTGTCAGTCTGCAAAATTTCTTGATGGGCGCGCTTAAAATCTTCCTTTGGAACCTCAGCGCCGCCCGATCGATATTGAATCTTGTCTAAGATGTGAAGGGGCAATCCAGTGATGTCCGATAATCTCTTGCTGAGAGTGGATTTACCGCCTCCGGTGTTGCCAAATACTGCTACTTTTTGCATAGCTACTCCTGCGCCCGAGTTCAAGTTTAATTTTAGCCGATCGACTTTGCGAACAAGTCCAGAGCGCGATCGACTTGGAGAGCCCGCTGCATTCTACAATAATTGAAAATTGAAAATGGTATAATTCCCCGGGCTCCGGCTGCTAGCTGCGAGGTGCGTAATCACCAACACGCCCAGCAATGCAATCCATCCTACCAACAGATCGTATTTATCAGGAGCAACGCGATCGACAATCGGGCCTATACAAAAAGCAACAAAGATTGCATCTTATCTCCGATCGAATGTCTTGCTGCTAACATTAAATCATTGATTTTTCCAGGGATTACTGCGATGGCTAAGTCTAAAACTTACATTGGCAAATTAAAACCTCGATATTCCTTCATGCTGAACCCGTATAGCGATATCCGGTTGAGCAAATGCCCGAAGTGTGAAAAACTGACACATCTGCGGAAATTTGCTTTGTTTATCTGGATTGAGGGCCTGGGCCCACTCATACAGGGAAAAACCTGTCGCTACTGCTCTAAATGCGAGTTAATTATGGCGCATCAAGATGAATTGGAGGCAGAATTGATATTAGGCTTGCAGAAAATCGCACCGCAGGCGATCGGCAATGACTATTTTGTTGTCGGAACCTTCGATAAAAAGGTGTGGCAGGGTGGACTCAAAAATGAAGAGAATTATTTGAACTCGGAAATGTTCAACTATTTGGCTGATTTCAAAACAATGCTGGATTTGGAGGTTGAACCGGGAGGTTGGTATCTAGAGTAGGTATTCGATTTGGGGAGTTGCTGGTGCGATCGTAGGGAATCGTCTCTTATAATTAAAGACTTAGCATTTTATTTTTGAGCAGGTACGTTGTTGCGCTTGGGCGCTCTTTTTGGGATATTGGAAAGAGCGCTAAAGCGCAACAACGTACCTGGACTTAATAGTTGTAGCAGCGAGAGTTATTACTGGCGACGCACATTATATTTAGAAAATCAATGGGGTAGGCACGCACCATCCACTACCCCTACAAATTGATTTAAATCATTTAGGATTGCTATATAACTTTGCTTTTTCGCCAACGATCGCAGCGATGGGAACCGCATAATGAATTGCATCGCCTCGAAAATGTACGCCAATCCCCAGACTGTCAACACCAATATCTTCTCTAAAAAGTTGTCGCAGCTTATCGTCATCGCCGGGGTTGGGGAAAGAAGCAGCTAACTGCTGTTCTAGCTCCAATTCTACCTTATAAAATGCTAATTTGACATTTTGCAGATTCGCATCTGCGACTAATTTCGGCAACTCTTCCAGAGTCAAGGCGCGAGTATGAGATGGATCGCGCAGCTTCTCAATATAGTTGTAAGCATCAACTTTTTCCGGTGGCATTGCCACATCAGCAATCAAAATGCGATCGCCCGCGCGACACACCCGAACCATCTCCGACAGCACAACATCGGGCTGCAAGAAGTGATGGAAAGCGTAACGACTCAGCACAATGGAAAAACTATCATCGGGAAACGGTAGCGTTTCGATATCGCCTTGCAGCCACGAGAGATTAGTCAAGTTTTTTTGCTCTGCCAAAATCTGGGCTTGTTCTAGCATTGCCGGTGTTAAATCGATGCCCGTAACGCGATTGGAAACTGCCGCAAAAGCACAAGCCACAATACCCGGGCCGCAAGCCACATCTAGAACTGTATCCTTGTCAGATATGCTTGCCATCTTCATCAGTAAATCGAGAGATTCTTGATTTGTGTGGCCGTACAAGTTAGAGAATGGTACAGCTTGACGGGTGAACTGGTCGATGATGGATTCGTGATATGCGGTCATAGTTAAATTCTGTCATTTTTTCTGACTAGCGGGTATAGTAGGAGTGACTTTTGCCACTCCTACAAAATTTATCTTATCCTTGTGGATTTTGTAATACACCACCTGCGAGAGCAGTTAAAATCGCCACGCCAAAGGCCAGCCGGTACCACACAAACACCCACGTATTCTGAGTTTGCAGGAACTTCATCAGCCAGGCGATCGAAATATAGGAAAAAATAAAAGCTGAAATTGTTCCGACTATCAAAGCTACAACTCCAGCGTCGCTGGCGCCTTCACCCAAAGCACTTTTCAATTCGACTAAACCAGCCAGAGTAATTGCCGGAATTCCTAACAAGAAAGAAAATCGGGCGGCGGCGGCTCTTTGCAATCCGAGGAACAATCCTGCTGTTAGGGTAGAACCCGATCGCGAAACACCAGGAATTATTGCCATTGCTTGAGCTAATCCCATTAAAATACCATCTTTGATATCTAATTTTTCGTAATCCCGTTCGCGCTTGCCAGTTTTTTCGGCGATCGCTAACAGCAGCGACATCACGATCGAAGCAATCGCGATCGCTCCCAAACTCCGCAGCGGTGATTTATCAAAATCTGGCACCAATATCTTGATTAACAATCCAAAAAATATAATTGGTATAGTTCCCAAACCAATCCCCAGCGCCATCCGAAACTCTTGGGATTCGTAGTCTGAGCGCCTAATAGCTTTAAATCCACCAATAGCTATATTTGTTAAGTCTTTCCAAAAATACCACAGCACTGCCACAATGCTGCCTAATTGAATGACAGCAGTATAAGCAACACCCGGATCGGCCCAGCCGAGGGCTAAAGGCACGACTTTTAAATGAGCGCTGCTGCTAATTGGCAAAAATTCCGTTAATCCTTGGACAATGCCTAAAACAATAGCCTGTAAGATATTAATTTGAGCTGGCCCGGAAGCCTCAGCAACGGGCGTTTGCGCGAATAAGTGAAGCAAAGCAATCATCATTTGTTGTCAGTTCCTAGTTGTCAGTTTCTATCTGTCAGTCACCAGCGATCGGTTGATATCAAATCCCGTGGATTGTACGGGATATCTGTAGGAACGCGGCAGTACCAAAGGAGTGTCAACTTAAGACTCAAACGTAGTCAGAGATTGCTGTTTGACTATAAAACTCAGATCCCCCCTAGCCCCCCTTCTTAAGGGGGGGACAAGAAATTACTCAAAGTCCCCCTTTTTAAGGGGGATTTAGGGGGATCTAGACTCGACTAAAAGCGAGATTTATCAAGGGTTTTAGTCTTAAGTTGAAACCAATGGGCAGTACCGTATCCCTACCCATAGTGTTGTCGATCGCCAATAAAAGCAGATTAAAATAGTTTGTCAAAAACCAATTTAACCTACTCAACTGTAAATACAGGCATTTGCTGATAAACTTAATAATGTTTTGCACGCTTTTTCGCCACTTTACAGCAACTGCCAACCACCTATGATATTTTCTGATTCCCAAAAATTAATTTTGATTGCAGCTTCAGGCAAACGCTGGCTGCGGCGAATCGTGTCTGCTAGTCTTTTAACTGTGGCGATCGCACTTAGCTTGATACTGCTCACCGGTCAGCCGCCCGCCTTCGCAACACTCACGGACGATCGCTTCGACGGCACCATCTTCGCTCTCTACGCCGGCAACGGTTCCCTCGTTCCTCCTAAAGTCAAGCTCACAGATTCTTTCAACCGCAAAAAACCCGCATTGTTAGTTTTTTACACTGACGACAGTAGCGACTCCAAGCAATACGCGATCGTTGTCTCAAACCTCCAGGAATTTTACGGCCGCGAAGCAGATTTTATGCCGATAAGCATTGACTCTTTGCCTTCGCAACCGTCACCAAAAATAACCGAACCCGGTCATTATTACGAAGGTTTCGTACCTCAAACTGTCATCCTCGACCAATCGGGAAAAGTAGTTTTTAATGAAAAAGGACAAATACCTTTTGAGAAGGTAGATGATGCCTTTCGGAAAGTATTCGACTTGCTTCCTAGAGAAAAATCGCTCCCGCTCAAGCGCCGTGTCGTGAACGAACTTAACATCGAATTGTCCAATAAATAGCTAAGGATCGCGAATTAAATAAGTTACAATTTTTATTGTTATTGTGGGATGGGCGTCCCGCCCGTCCAAAAAGAGCGGGCGGGACACCCCACAAACTTGTGTAAGTTATTTAATTCTCATTCCTAATAGCTAATCGCCTATTCAGGACTTACGCAATTTTATATAGGACGAACGGGTAGCCAGAAACCCGGTTTTTCACCAAAATATATCGTTGCAGGGCTGAATTCTGCCAAAAACCCGGTTTCTCGACTCTGACGAACGGGTAGCCAGAAACCGGGTTTTTTCACCAAAATTATTGGTTACAGCCCGTAATTCTGCCAAAAACCCGGTTTCTTGAGTCGGAGTGCGATCGCAAACTATCCTAATTTTTTCACGAATTATCAACAGCATCAAATGAAGCAAATTATAAAAATATTATTAATGACAGTTTTGACTGTACTTTTAGTTTTAGAAGCAGCCGAAGCAGGGCGATCGATAATTAGTGCTTTTGGCGATAGCAGTTCCCGCAAACCCCTAGCTTTAGAGCGATATACAGGTGTCGCCTACCTCGAACCGGTGCAGTGTACGGGTTCGGTGTTAACCGGAGGATTGTACGTACTCACGGCCGCCCACTGCCTCAATGAAGGCGGGGTCAAGGTTCCTGCTGGAACTGCTGTAACGGCAACTTTTAAATTGCCCAGCGGTCAAGTTACTATCCCTGTTAGCAACTATTATATCCATCCGGGATGGACTGGTTACGAATCAGAAGTCGGAAACGATATTGCTATTTTAAAGCTTAAAAAAACCGCACCGCGTACTGTGGAACAGTACGAAATTAACAGGAATAAAAATGAAATTGGCAAGGTGTTTACAAAAATTGGCTATGGATATATCGGCCTGGGTAATAAAGGACAAAATGAGAATTCTAATTCTGAGGCGAAACGATATGGAGGTCAAAACCGCTACGATGCACTAGGCGAAATATTCAAAAGTTCTACTGAATCTGATATGTCTGAATTAGTCTTGGGGAGTCAGTTAATTTTTGATTTTGATGACGGAACCGCCGAACACGATAGTTTGGGGAGGCATTTTCCTAAATTAGCCGATCGCGGTTTGGGGAAAAATGAAATAGCTACGGCTAGCGGAGATTCGGGCGGGCCTTCGTTTGTGGACGGGAAAATTGCGGGGATTAGTTCTTGGGGTTATAGCGATCGCGGATTTTTCAAAACAAATATCGGCGATATTGATAAAATTGACGATAATGGCAGTTTTGGCGAAATTTCCGGCGACACGCGGGTATCATTTTATGCTAATTGGATTGACAAAGTGACAGGTGGAAGATAGAAGGTAGAATTTAAAATATAGACATCAATTGTTTAAACTTTAAACCATGAGTAGAACCTTAATTCCTGTGATTCTGGCCGGCGGTAAAGGCGAACGTTTTTGGCCGCTGAGTCGCAAGCAGCGCCCCAAACAGTTTCTCAGTCTCGACGGTAGCGGCAAGAGTTTGCTGCAAGCTACAGCCGATCGACTATTAACATTAGGTAACGGCTGGGAAGATTTGTGGGTAGTAACATCGGAAATGCTGGCCGACGGAGTGCGGGAACAATTGCCGCTGCTACCTCCTGAGAATTTGCTGGCGGAACCGGAAGGCCGGGATACTGCGCCGGCGGTGGCTTGGAGTGCGATCGAAATTGCGAAACGTTACGGTGAGGATGCGGTTGTCGGGTTTTTCCCGGCGGATCACTGGATTGGGGAACCGGAGGAGTTTGTCAAGACTTTGGAGGCGGCGGCTGAATTGGCGACAAAGGAAAGTGCGATCGCCACTTTGGGAGTCAAGCCGAGTTATGCTTCTACTGGTTACGGCTACATCGAACAAGGCGAGGAAATTGGCAATTTTGGCGGTTTTCGGGCCTATCGCGTCGCTAGGTTTACGGAAAAGCCCGATCGCACCACCGCCGAGGAATTTGTAGCCAGCGGCAAGTTTAGTTGGAATGGCGGAATCTTTGTATTTAAAGTTGGCACTGTCTTGACAGAATTGCGAAATCATGTGCCGGAAATGATGGCAGCTTTGGAAGCAAAAGGCGCTGCTGCTTACTCGGAATTGCCGAAAATTAGCATCGATTACGCGCTGATGGAGAAGACGCAAAAAGCCTGTGTATTACCTGTAGGCTTTAGTTGGGACGATTTGGGTGACTGGAATGCGATCGCCCGTTTGTTGCAAGGAGACAAGCCGAATGTCGAGTTAGCAAAACACATCGGAATTGATACCAAAGACGCTATTTTCTATGCAGCGGATGAGAATGAAGTCATCGTCACCATCGGTTTAGAAGATGTCGTCGTTGTCAGAGATGGTAATGTGACTTTGATTGTGAAAAAAGACAGGACGCAGGAGATAAAACAGGTGATTAAAGTATTGGGAGAAGATGAGAAATTGAAAGATTTACTGTAACTAATTCCGTAGGGACACGGCACTGCCGTGTCCTTACTCGATATCTATAATTCTAGAATTACATAATTTCTACTAAATCCAACACAAAACCCGGCAGTACATCTTCCCCTGAAAGAGTGGCAGGATTTTGGAGAATTTCCACATCTTGACCGGGGCGATAAATTTCTACCCGCCGATTTTGCCTGTCAATTAACCAACCCAATCTCGCACCGTTATCTATATATTCTTGCATTTTATCTTGCAGCTTTTTCAACGAATCAGTCTTTGAGCGCAACTCAACTACAAAATCGGGACATAAAGGAGCAAAACTGTCTTTTTGTTCCGGTGTTAAAGCATCCCACCGTTCTTTTTTGACCCAAGAGGCATCAGGAGAGCGATCGGCACCATTACGGAGGGTGAAACCTCCAGAAGAGTCAAAGGCAACTCCTAGATTATTTTGCCTGCTCCAGGCTTGAAGTTGATACGATAGATCCATATTGCGCTTGCTAGTTTCGCTGCCCGTTGGTGGCATAATAATTAACTCCCCTGATACTGTACGTTCAAATTGATAATCGCGGTTGTTCTGACAAAGCTGAAAAAATTGCTCGTCAGTTAAGTCTATGGATAATTCGATCGAGGTTGCAGGAGATTGGATGGCAATCATGTTTTTTATTGGGTTTGAAACACATTTAGAATTTGGCTTGTAATAACTTACTAATTCAAGTCTTTGACACAATTTTTCAACTCAATAATTTTAATTATAAAAAGATCGTGTCTGGTTTAACTGTAATATTAGCATGAGGATTAATGCCACCGCCAAAAACCGTAGCTTGCGGGGCGGAACGCCATCGCCCTCCCCCACACCCCAAAGTACGCGCGGCGCAGCTATCCCCAGCAGGAATTGCACCCATTCCCGCTATTTCTACCAAAGTTATTCCTCAAGACCAAGGTCAGCTTGGTTAACAGCGCTATCCTAGTAGTTATATAGCCCTTAAACCCGATCGACCCGGAGGCCACCACGTGTTCAGCCTAGTTCAAAACACTTCTCGCAAAGGAGAAATTCTAGAGGTCGTCTTCCGCAACGGTTGGGACTACATGAAAAGTCTCCTCACCGGCCGCAAAACCGACGCACCCAGTCTCCCAACTCCAGCGGTTCTCCGCAACATCCTCGTCGAATTAGGCCCAGTTTTTGTAAAATTGGGACAATTGTTGAGTACCCGTCCCGACCTTTTACCCGCTGCTTACATCGAAACCCTCTCTTCTTTACAAGCGGAAGTGCCGCCCGTATCATGGTTGGAAGTAGAAGCAATCGTCCGCCAGGAACTCAAACAGTCGATCGAAGAAACCTTCTCCAAATTTAACACTCAGGCGATCGCCGCAGGTTCGATCGCCCAAACCCACAAAGCTACCTTAAAAGACGGCCGCGAAGTCGCCCTAAAAGTTCAGCGCCCCGGTATTGATATTGTCATCGAACAAGACATCGCCGTGCTCCGAGGTTTAGCAGAACTTGTCATGCTGACAGACCTCGGTCAACAATACGATATTGTGGCCCTAGCAGAAGAATTTGCGATCGCCCTGCGTGCAGAATTAGACTTCATTCAAGAAGCCAGCTACACAGACGAACTGCGCCGCAATTTATCAAAAAGTCGCTGGTTTGACCCCACACAAGTTGTCCTCCCAGAAATTAACTGGGAATTAACTACAAAAAAACTCTTAGTCATGGAGTGGCTGAACGGAGTCCCAATTTTGTCAGGCGATTTGCAAGGAATTCGCCACAAAGGAGATATAAATGCCGAACGCGAAGAAATTACAACCCTGCTTTGCCGCGTTTTCTTCCAGCAGTTATATATTGACGGCTTCTTTCACGCAGACCCGCATCCAGGCAACTTATTTTATCTCAAAGACGGCCGGATAGCTTTGCTCGACTGCGGCATGGTCGGCAGATTAGACCCGCGCACCCAACAGAATCTGACAGAAATGTTGCTGTCAATTGTCGATTTAGATGCTCAGCGCTGCGCTCAATTAACATTGCAAATGGCAGAATTTGCTCAGCCTACAAGTTTAGCTAATCTAGAGAACGATTTGGCTCGAATGCTGCGGAAGTATTATAATGTCAGCTTGTCGCAAATGAACTTGTCGGAAATTTTTTATGAAGTGCTGGAAATCACTCGCAAAAATAAGATTAGGCTTCCCAGTAATCTCGGTTTGTATGCAAAAACTCTCGCTAATTTAGAAGGAGTAGCGCGTTCTTTTAATCCCAGATTTAATATTGTAGAACAGGTCAAACCGCTGATGACCGATATGTTTCGGCGTCAGTTATTAGGAGAAGACCCGGTGCAAGCTTTGCTGAGAACTGCTTTGGATCTAAAAAGCTTATCTTTACAATCTCCGCGACAGGTGGAAGTGCTTTTAGACCGGGTTACTTCAGAAACTTTGAAGTGGAACTTGAGCATCAAAGAACTCGATCCGCTGCGCCGCACTCTGGGGGATTCTGCGAACCGACTTTCTTTTAGTATTGTGGTAGGTTCGCTGATTATGGGGGCGGCAATTATTTCTTCTAACGCGCAAACTGCTCAGCTATCTTTTTTGAGCAACGGTTTGTTTGGGGCGGCGAGTTTTTTGGGTTTTTGGTTGATTGTGAGTATTCTCAGGTCTGGGCGTTTGCGGAGTTAAAAGGTTCGTAGTGGGGACTTCAGTCCCTCCAAATTAAGGATTTTATTCCTTACTACAAACCTAAGTTAGATTAAGGTTTGTAGTAGGGAATGCCAGGGGTGCATCTGAATTTTGGCAAATATATTCGTAGGGGCGAAGCATTTCGGGATTAAATCTCTGGTTCTCACTAATAAACTGTCTGCCGAAATGCTTCGCCCTTGCCAAAATGAGATGCACCAAATGCAAGTTTCTCCAAATTCCAGAAACAAGGACTAAAGTCCTGACTACAAACCTATGTTAAAGTAAGATTAGAGATAGATATTATTTTAAATGAGCAAACTTAACCAAGTGTCATCAAGTCAAAAACAGCCAGAATTAGGATTAGTCTGCATTACGACTTCCGATGCAGTTCGTTTCCGCACGGTCACGCGGAAGCGGCTGTTGCAACTTACAGAAATAGAACAAGAAAAAGTATTGCGCGAGTTGTATGCAGATAACTTAAAAAGACTTGACAAAGCGCTTGATTTCTGCTACGCCAATGGGATTAAATTGTATCGCATGACTTCTGCACTCTTCCCTTTTGCAGATATAGATTTGGGGGAAACAGTTTTAGATTCGATGAATGAGGAATTGCGAAGAGTTGGCGATCGCGCAATTGACCTCAATATCCGTTTGGTGTTCCACCCCGATCAATTCGTTGTCCTCAGTTCCGACAAGCCGGATGTTGTGAAAAACAGCATTAAAATTCTGGCGACTCATGCTTTAATTATGGACAAGTTGCAACAACCCCGATCGCCCTGGGCACTGATGAACATTCACGGCGGTAAGGGCGATCGCACTTCGCAACTCAAATCAGTCATCCGCGACTTACCCGAATCTATTCGATCGCGCTTAACCTTTGAAAATGACGAATACGCCTACAGTTCGTCGGAATTGTTAGACGTTTGTCTCGATACAGGCGTAGCAATGGTTTTTGACGCGCACCACCACGTCATTCACGAACATTTAGAAAGTTACAACGATCCAAACGTTGCCGAAATGCTCGCAGCAGCCCGCACTTCTTGGCCTGTTCCTGAATGGCAATTAGTCCACATATCAAATGGCAAAGAATTTTTTGCAGATCCGCGCCACAGCGACTTGATTGTAGATATGCCCAATTGCTATTATGATGCTCCTTGGATTGAAGTAGAAGCTAAATTCAAAGAATTAGCTATTGACAAGTTGCGCGCCGAATGGTTGTCTGCAAATGTTCCACAATTTAGCAGTGTCTCCTAGGGGCGGGTTCGCCAACAATCTCGGCCTAATACGAATAATCTCAAAAACCCGCCCCCACCCAACGGTAAATCGCAATCTACTTTCTTGTTAATACCAACTATAAATTATGTGCGGCAGATTCACGTTAAATACTCCAGCTAAAATCATCGCCGAATTCTTCAAACTCTCGGAAATTCCCGACATCAAACCGCGATACAACATCGCCCCAAGTCAATCAATTGCTACCGTCACAGTTTCTCCCGAAAAAAATCAGCGACAGTTTCAATTTATGCGCTGGGGTTTGATTCCCAGTTGGGCAAAAGATATGAAAATCGCCAGCCATACGATTAATGCCCGATCGGAAACAGTAGCAGAAAAACCTGCTTTTCGCAGCGCCATCAAGCACAGGCGGTGTTTGATAATCGCTGACGGCTTCTACGAATGGCAACCGCAGGGCAAGAAAAAACAGCCTTACTATTTTACAATGACAAACAGCGAACCTTTTGCGTTTGCCGGTTTGTGGGAAAATTGGGAATCTGCCGAAGCAGAAAACATTGTATCTTGCAGTATAATTACTACTGCTGCTAACGAAACAGTGCAACCCGTGCACGATCGAATGCCGGTGATTCTCCCCGCAAGCGATTGGGAACAATGGCTCGATCCTTCTGTTGACAAGGCTCAGGAAGTTTTGCCACTGTTAAAGCCCTACGATCCAGCAGCAATGATAGCAAATGCCGTAAGTGCGATCGTCAACAGTCCAACTAAAGACAGTCCTGAGTGCATTCAAGCTATCCCCTTATAACTCGGCGGTGTGAAACCGCGTCTACACACAGGAAGTCCGCCTCCGCAGACTAAGAAGTCGAGGAGTATTACAGTTAAACTCAGTTGTGATATTCTTAAAGACTTTTCTTCATCTTAACATCACTGAAAGGACAAAAAATATGATCGGATACGTTACAATCGGCACAAACAATCTTGAACGTGCAGCCAACTTTTATGATACTTTGCTTGCTGAAATTGGCGCTCAACGATTCATGGAATTCGACCAATTTATCGCATGGAGCGTTTCTCCAGAGATGCCAGGACTTGCTATTACAAAACCATTTGATGGTAACCGAGCAACTGTTGGCAATGGAGTAATGATAGCTCTTCAAGTTGACAGTCCCGAAAAAGTCAACTTAGTTTATAACAAAGCGATCGCACTTGGCGCTCAGGATGAAGGAGCAGCAGGGCCGAGAGACGCTTTGCCGGGGTTTTATGCGGGATATTTCCGGGATCTTGATGGAAATAAGTTGAACGTGTTTTGTATGATTGAACCAAACAGTTAAGATTTTTCGGATCCGACTAAAGAAACCGGGTTTTTTCGAGTTTCTCCACTGTCATCAAGTATTCTCGTAAAAACCCGGTTTCTGACTACCAGTGCGCTAACGATAAAAGATGACAACATCAGAACCAGAGGTAAAACTGATTGATTTCAGCCAAGAAAAGGCAACAGATTTTATGTTGCCTCAGCCTGCTGTCTTGACAAGTTCGGGATGGGATAAAATCTATTACGAACACCATCAACAGCCGCAGTTTGACACGCCCGAACATCAAGGTACATGGCACGTTATTGCCCATTGTCCTGCTTTTGATGTATCGGGAGAGCGATCGGGAGAACGATGGTTGGATGGTAAGCTGAAAACAGAAGCCCGGAATCAGGGAGACATTGCGGTGATTCCGGCGGGTATTTCCCAGCGCTGCAATTGGAATACTTTATCTGAGTTTACCATTTTGGCGATCGCCCCTACACTCCTGGAACAAGTGGGTCAAGATTTGGTAAATTGCGATCGCATTGAACTCATTCCTCATTACATGGAAGAACAAGATATCCTGATTCAAGGGATATTCGGCGCTTTAAGACAAGAATTAGAATTTGGACAAATCGGCGGTTATTTGCTGATTGATAGTCTTAAAACCGCATTAGCGATTCACCTGTTGCGGAATTACTGCACCACACAACCTCGGCTTTCTAGCTATACGGATGGATTATCTAAACCCAAACTGCAACAGGTGAGGGAATATATTAACGAACATCTTCATCAAGAGATAAAACTAATTGAACTTGCTGCGATCGCCCAAATCAGCCCTTATCACTTTTTACGCCTGTTCAAGCAAAGCATGGGCATAACACCTCACCAGTATATCTTGCAGCGCCGCATCGACAAAGCCAAGTATCTGTTGCAAGAGAGCAAACTGAGCATCGCAGAGATTGCTTTCCGAGTCGGATTTTGCGATCAAAGTCACTTGACTCGATGTTTCAAGCACCTGCTGGGGATGACACCTAAACAATTTCAGTCAGGGCGATCGCAATAATCTACCAAAATCCCGCAATTTTTTTCTAGAATTCAGAATCGCCAATTTTCTAAGCTATGAGCAGGATTAGAAAACTGAACGAGCGAAGCTGGAAAAAGCAAATGAAAAATAGCGAAATTAATACCACAACAGTCAAAATCCTTAACAACAACTTACAAATCGATGCTTACTTAGCCCAACCAGTAGAAAAGGGAATTTTTGCTGCGGTTATTGTGTTTCACGAAATCTTTGGTGTCAATGAAAATATTCGGGATATTACCGAATTGATAGCACAACAAGGATATATAGCAATTGCACCTGCGATGTATCAACGTATTGCTCCCGGTTTTGAATTTGGGTTTAGCGAACCAGATATTGGTTATAGTCCAGAAGCTTACCAATTGGGGTTGCAATACTATCAACAAGTCAAATATTGGGAAATATTCAGCGATATTCAAGCAACTATTGCCTATCTAAACACATTACCCAACGTTAAAGCTGATTCTATTGGCTGCATTGGTTTTTGCTTTGGTGGTCATATTGCTTATATGGCTGCAACCTTACAGGATATCAAAGCAACTGCTTCGTTTTATGGCGGGGGGATTACAACTTCTAGCTATGGAGAATATACTCCAACTATCGATCGCACATCGGCAATCAAAGGCACGATTTATACATTTTTTGGTACGAAGGATACATTGGTTTCACAGGAAGAAAACCAAAAAATTGAGGCAGAATTACAGAAACATCAAATCAATCATCGTGTATTTCGATACGATGCAGGACATGGATTCTTTGGTGGATTGTTCGTAGATAAGTACCCGTTTTTAGCACACCATCCTAATATAATAGGATACAGAGAAGCTGCTGCTGATGCGTGGCAACAGGTTATTGAACTCTTTCAAAACAAACTTTAAAGCTTACCAGCGAGATCGTTAGTATTTGAAAGCAGATGGTAGAAGGCATAATTAAAAATTCAGCTTTCTACCTTCTGTCAACTGTCAACTGTCAACTGTCAACTGTCAACTGTCAACTGTCAACTGACTAAATTAACTGTCGTACATCCGGGCTTCGGCCGCGTCGGGATTTTCTTCGCAATACTCGTCAAAAGCCGTTTTTTCAAGCTTGATCGATCGCTGGTGAGCGGCCTCAGCCTGCATTTCCTCTACGATGTCCCAAGCTACGGCGCACTGTTTAGAAGTAGCACCTTTCTCTGAACAGACTGTTCTAGCATCGGCGATCGCCTTTTGAATTTCATCCTCAAAGACAACACTCTTCGGCTTCTCAACAAAATCACTTTTTGTCAAAATATCCGTTACCGAAATAATGCCCAGCAGTTTGTCCTTAATCACCGGAGCTCGACGGATGCGGGTATTGGCGAACAACCTCGCCACATATTCCACGCCCAAGTCGGGATTCACCGTGATGCACGGTTTGGTCATAATCTCGAAGACGCGGACTTTTTGCGGGTCTACTCCGTAGGCTGTTACTTTGTAAACAATATCCGTTTCTGTGACTATGCCATAGGCGTCTTGTTCGTGGCGGCGTTCCACAATTAGCGCGCGCAGACACAGTTCGTTCATCATCGCCACTGCTTCAGCTACCGTTGCCGAACCACGAATGGTGACAACTTCCTTTGTCATAATATCTTGGGCTTTCATCATCATTTTTTCTTGCTCCCAGCTCATACACTTAGAGTGTATCTCGATTGTGGGACGCCTGATTTACCATGACTATCGCAACTTACGCCTGGGATCGCCTCCGCCTCCGAGAGTCCGCTCTTGGACGATCGGGCCCGCCTGTGTAAGACGATCGCCATCGCAAGAGTCAAGCATTCGGGCGATCGAGCCTTCAGCTTATTTTGCCCAATTTATCAGCCCCAGTCTCAAAGAAGTAAAAGTTAACACAAACAAACCAACTGCTTGCGCTCGCACAGATCCCCGCCTCTGATAAACTTGATGGCTGGGAGTGCAAAAAGCACAAGGCACGCAAGACTTAGTTGGGAGTATATAGTTCGTGGATAATGCAATCGGTTTAGAGATTATCGAAGTAGTTGAGCAGGCAGCCATCGCCTCCGCTCGATTGATGGGCAAAGGCGAGAAAGATGAAGCCGACAGAGTGGCTGTAGAAGCAATGCGCGAGCGGATGAACAAAATTCATATGCGCGGCCGCATCGTGATCGGTGAAGGCGAACGCGATGACGCACCCATGCTTTACATCGGCGAACAAGTGGGTATTTGTACTCGTGAAGATGCTAAAGATGTCTGCAACATAGATGAATTGATCGAAATTGATATCGCTGTTGACCCTTGCGAAGGTACTAACCTGGTTGCTTACGGTCAAAACGGTTCGATGGCTGTTTTGGCAATCTCTGAAAAAGGCGGTTTGTTTGCTGCTCCCGATTTCTACATGAACAAATTGGCTGCTCCTGCGGCTGCCAGAAATCATGTAGATATTCGCAAGACACCAACCGAAAACCTCAAAATTATCTCTGATTGTCTCGGCCGTAGTGTTGAAGATTTGGTGGTTGTGGTGATGGATCGCCCTCGTCACAAAGATTTAATTAATGAAATTCGCCAAGCTGGTGCAAGAGTTCGACTGATCAGCGACGGCGACGTTTCTGCTGCGATTTCTTGTGCGTTTTCTGGTTCCAACATCCACGCCCTGATGGGTATTGGTGCTGCACCTGAAGGTGTGATTTCCGCAGCAGCCATGCGCTGTTTGGGCGGTCACTTCCAAGGACAGTTAATTTACGATCCGGCTGTTGTAAAAACTGGTTTGATCGGTGAAAGTAAAGAGAGCAATATCGCTCGACTTACATCAATGGGCATCACAGATCCAGACAAGATCTACAATGCTGAAGAATTGGCATCTGGAGAAACAGTTCTGTTTGCGGCTTGCGGAATTACTCCCGGAACGCTGATGGAAGGAGTTCGCTTCTTTGGTGGCGGCGCTCGTACTGAAAGTTTGATTATTTCTTCTCAGTCGAAGACTGCTCGGTTTGTGGATACAATCCATATGTTTGACCAGCCTAAATCTCTGCAATTGAAATAATCATTAGTTAGCGGTTAACAGTTAAATTTTAAATGTTAATTTTTGACTATTAACCGTTGACAGTCACCAGTGATTAACAATTAGCGATAAACTAAGAGTTAATCACAGGTGACTGTAGATAACTAAGAAATAAATAGTGACAAATGACAGATATGAATATTGCAGTCGTAGGTCTCAGCCACAAAACAGCGCCGGTTGAAGTTCGGGAAAAACTCAGCATTCCAGAACAAAAGATTGAAGCGGCGATCGCCCAATTGCGCGGCTACCCCCACATTCAAGAAGTTGCAATCCTCAGCACTTGCAACCGTTTAGAAATTTATATCGTTACCACAGAGTCAGAGCCGGGAGTGCGAGAAGTGATGCAGTTCCTTTCGGAATGCAGTAAACTTCCTTTGCAGTCTTTGCGCCCTCACCTGTTCATTTTGCTGCACGAAGATGCGGTGATGCACTTGATGCGAGTGTCTGCGGGCCTCGACAGTTTGGTGCTCGGAGAAGGACAAATTTTGGCTCAGGTGAAACAAACTCACAAACTCGCCCAGCAGTACAAAGGTGTTGGCAGAATTTTAGAACGTTTGTTTAAGCAAGCTCTGACAGCCGGGAAGCGTGTTCGCACGGAAACTAGCATTGGTACCGGTGCGGTTTCGATTAGTTCAGCGGCGGCGGAATTAGCTCAATTAAAAGGTCAGCATTTAGCAACTAGCCGGATTGCAATTATCGGTGCTGGGAAGATGTCGCGCTTGTTGGTGCAGCATTTGCTGTCGAAAGGAGCGAGTCATATTGCGATCGTCAATCGATCGATGCGAGGCGCTGAGGAATTGGCCGGTTTGTTTAAAGATGCTACACTGCACTTGCATTTGCTCTCGGACATGATGCAGGTAATTGGGGATTCTGACTTGGTGTTTACCAGTACAGCCGCTACAGATCCGCTGTTAAATAAAGCTAAATTAGAAGCTGTCTTAAAACCCGATCGCCCTTTGATGTTGGTGGACATTTCTGTGCCGCGCAACGTTGACTCGGATGCTAAGGAATTGGCTAACGTCAAGTCGTTTAATGTGGACGATTTGAAAGCAGTGGTAGCTCAAAATCACGAAAGCCGCCGCAAAATGGCAATGGAAGCTGAGGGCTTGCTGGAACAGGAAGTCGAGGCTTTTGATGTCTGGTGGCGCAGTCTAGAAACTGTTCCTACCATTAGCTGTTTGCGGGATAAGATCGAATTAATTCGAGAACAAGAGTTAGAAAAAGCTTTATCGCGTCTGGGTTCCGAGTTTTCGGAGAAACATCAAGATGTGATTGAATCTTTAACAAGAGGGATTGTGAATAAGATTTTGCACGATCCGATGGTGCAGTTGCGGGCGCAGCAGGATATTGAGGCGCGCCGACAAGCGATGCACACTTTGCAAACTCTGTTTAATTTGGATGTTGATGTAAATCAGCAGTACAGTTGACAGTTGACAGTTGACAGTTGACAGTTGACAGTTGACAGTTGTCATTGGTGATGTTTTGCATCAGCTTTTAATGTAATTAGGACTTACCCATTTGCTCATTAAGTAATGGGGTTTCTTAACTCAAATTTAGCGTTTTATATCCTTTCTGTTTGCATTGGAACGATCATTTTGTGCATTGCTGTCCCTGCTGGCGAGTCGCGCGAGCGGGGACAGCACTGTATAATTCCGATGTAACTGATATCTTGCACCATTCTTAACTAGCCTTTCACGGACGGGCAGGATGCCCATCCCACAAGAAAATTTATTTTTTGTGGAACAGGCATCTTGCCTGTTATTGAGAATGCGGCAAGATGTGAGATGTAACCGCAAAAAATATTACTTGTTACCAGGCTGGAGCTTGGTAACGCAGATTCGGAGGTTCTGCCTCCATTTTTGGATGAGGCAGAGCCTCTCGATATCGGTTCCCTGGCAGAGCCTGGGAACCAGTTTAACAACTAACAACTAACAACTAACAACTAACAACTAACAACTAACAACTAACAACTAACAACTAACAACTAACAACTAACAACTAATGACTATTAAGCGAATTCATCAATTAATTCTATTGCTTGTAGGGCTGTGGTTAGTTTTTGAGTTTTCCTCCCGGATTGCGGCAGAAATGCTGTGGTTTGAGGAAGTTGGATATCTTCAGGTTTTGCTGTTAAAACTGAAAACTCAAGGGTTGCTGGGCGCGATCGCACTTTTGGTATCTTCCGCCTTCTTCTGCGGAAATTTAGCCCTAGCCCGCCGCCTGCAACTTCCCACCGAAAACATTAAATCACCTGTTTTTAGGCAGTTAATCGCGCCCGCAAGTGGCAGAAACACGAAGAAAAATCATCAATCACCTGCTGCTAAATCTCAAATTGCGTTTCCCTGGCTGTTGTTGGCGATATTTGGATTAAGTGCGATCGCCAGTTTAACAGTAATTCACTGCGGGCTCTTAGCCGCCGGTAGCATCGGCGATTTTAGGATAGTCGGGGGTTTGTCTGCGCCGCCAATTCACTTGGGATTTCAGTCAATCCAGGAAATAGTTGTGCAGCTATCTTCTCACCTGTGGCAGTTGGGCTTGCTGCTGGGGATGATGTTAGCTGTAGCAATTAAGCCGGATTTTTGGTTGCGGGCGATCGCTCTTTTGCTCAGTTTGGCGATCGGGATAATTGCCGCTAGTCGCTGGACTAAACTTTTACAATTTTTTAACCCTACTAATTTTAACATCACCGACCCGATTTTTAATCAAGATATTAGCTTTTATGTATTTATCTTGCCCATCTTAGAATTACTAAGTTTCGGGCTGACTGTTGTATCTGTGTACGGTTTAGTATCTTGCACTTTAACCTATTTGCTGTCGGGAAACAGCCTCAGTCAAGGGATATTTTTGGGGTTTTCGCGATCGCAACAGCGGCACTTGTACGGCTTGGGAGCAGCTTGCATGGTAGCCGTCTCACTCCGGTACTGGCTGGGCTGTTACACCTTGCTGTACTCGCGCGGAGACGTTAGCTACGGGGCGAATTATGCAGACGTGACAGTGCGGCTGCCCGTCTATGGATTTTTGAGTATAGTGGCTGGGGCGATCGCACTTTTCATGCTTTGGCCTGTTTTTCAATTAAAGATCAATAATCATAACTTTAAAAAAATCATCTTAGCATTTTTGACTGTAAGTTTTTGTCTAGGTTTGCTGCTACCACAAATCGTGCAGCAACTGATAGTCAAACCCAACGAATTAGCCCGCGAAAAGCTCTACATTCAGCGCAGCATTGCCTTTACTCAACAAGCTTTTGACCTGAAAAAAATTGAAATTAAAACTTTCGATCCAGGCGGAAAACTTACATATCAAGACTTAGAAAAAAATCAACTTACTATTAGCAACATCCGGCTGTGGGACAAGCAGCCACTGCTGCAAGCTAACCGACAGTTACAGCAAATTCGACCTTATTATACATTTCCTGATGCGGATATCGATCGCTACACAATCAAAAACGCCACAGCAAAAAAGGGAGATGTGGAAAGCCAGCAAGTAATTCTGGCGGCGCGGGAATTAGATTACACAGCGGTGGCGCCGGAAGCTCAAACTTGGGTAAACGAACACCTCGTGTACACTCACGGTTACGGCTTTACTCTTTCTCCCGTAAACACAGTCGGTGCCGGCGGTTTACCCGATTATTTTGTCAAGGATATTGGGGTTACAGCCCAGACAGGAGAGAGTGTTTTAGATGTCACTAAAGATAGCATTCGGGCCAGTATCCCGATCGGCTATCCGCGCATTTACTACGGCGAAGTCACCGATACAGACGCCATCGCACCGACAAAAGTCAAGGAATTCGACTATCCCAGCGGCCAAGACAATGTTTACAATACCTACAGCGGTACGGGCGGAATTGCGATCGACTCTATATGGAAGCGCTTGCTGTTTGCGAGTTATCTCAAAAATTGGCAAATGGCGCTAACCCGCAATTTCACACCAGAAACTAAGTTACTTTATCGCCGCAATATTAACAAAAGAGTCCGGGCGATCGCTCCTTTTTTGCGCTACGATTCCGACCCGTATTTGGTAGTAGCAAACGCCAATCTCAGCAAAGGCGAAATCGAAAAAAAACCGGATAAAATTGGCAACAAGATTAAACCTTCACCCTCGGTAAACGATAAATCTCCCAACTATCTTTACTGGATTATCGATGGCTATACAGCGAGCGATCGCTACCCTTATTCAGATCCAGGAAGCAATGAATTTAACTACATCCGCAACCCGGTAAAAGTCGTCATTGACGCCTACAACGGCTCTGTCAACTTCTACGTTAGCAATCCTTCCGATCCGATTATTAAGAGTTGGATGGCTATCTTTCCCGGACTCTTCAAACCCCTGGACAAAATGCCTCCGGCACTCCGCAAACATATTAGATATCCCGTAGATTTGTTGAGCATTCAATCGGAACGGTTGTTAACTTATCACATGGAAGATCCGCAGGTATTTTACAATCGGGAGGATTTGTGGCGCGTTCCTAATGAGATTTATGGTGGCAAACAGCAGCCCGTAGAACCGTATTATTTGATTACAAAACTACCGACAGAAACATCAGAAGAGTTTATTTTGCTATTGCCATTTACGCCAGTCAGTCGTAATAATTTAATTGCTTGGATTGCAGGGCGATCGGATGATGATGATTATGGTAAATTGCTATTGTATCAATTCCCCAAACAGCGATTAGTTTACGGCCCGGAACAGATAGAAGCTTTAATCAACCAAGATCCGGTGATTTCCGAACAAATATCTCTGTGGAATCGGCAGGGGTCAAAGGCGATTCAAGGCAATTTATTAGTAATTCCGATCGAACAATCTTTGCTGTACGTGGAACCTCTTTATTTGGAGGCTGAACGCAATAGTTTGCCAACTTTAATTAGAGTGATTGTTGCCTACGAAAATAGAATTGTGATGGCGGAGAATCTCGACAAGGCACTGAAGGCACTTTTTCAGCCAAAATCTACGAATAAACCCGCAATTGTGAGGCCAGTAGAAGGCGCAGCCCCCGCGTTGAATTGATAATATTTGTAGGGAAACGGCATTGCCGTGTCCGGCGCGAGCCACTTACCATAATACTTGTAGGGTGTGTCGCCATCAACAATCTCAAAAAAAGATGAAAAATCTCATAGCGACGCACCTCATGTCTATATCCGGTAAAAACAAGTATTAGGTCCATCAACAATCTCAAAAAAAGATGAAAAATCTCATAGCGACGCACCTCATGTCTATATCCGGTAAAAACAAGTATTAGGTTTATTTCCAGAAGCCCTTGAATAGCAAAGGTGCGTCGCTATGAGATTATCGCTCTAATTCAGAGATTTTCTAGGGCGACGCACCCTACAATGACTGATCTCTTAGTCCGCGGAGGCGGACATTGTTTGTGTAGACGCGGTTTCAACCGCCGGGTGCTCAAGGCGATCGCGAATCCCCACAATTATTGCTACAATAACAAAAACCAACCGCCTCACCATCTCACCAATGTTAGATAAAATCTGGCGCTTCCTCAAACAATTAATTCAGCGGATTTTGTGCGCTTATACTCAGTATTTTAACCCCCCCTGGCCCCCCCCCTTGGTAAGGGGGGGGACAAGAAAGAAAATCTTGCTTCCCCCCTTAGCAACAGCGGGGGGGAAAGAGGGAACAAATCTTGCTTCCCCCCTTAGCAAGGGGGGACTGAGGGGGGTTCTTCCAACTTTGACTGATGCGGAATACGAGGCGAAGTTGATGAAACTTCTAGAATGGGTGAATCAGGGCTGGGGAAGAGGCGATGTTGCGGAATTCTTAATCGCAAAACAAATTAAAAATGGTGATTTGGCGGCTTGGTTGCCGAGGTTTGGATCTCGATTGTTGGAGGGCGCGCAGGGGAGTACAGCGTCTGCGGATGCGGTGTCATCGCTTCAGGAATTGGCGCGGGGGCTGGAGGCTGAGGTTTGGTATAAGCGAGGGAAAGAACAAAATGATTTAGGCTTGTTTGAACAGGCGATCGCATCCTACGAAAAAGCTTTAGAATTCAAACCAGATTTTTACCAAGCCTGGATTAATCGGGGCTGTATTCTTTGTGACAATTTCAACAAATATGAAGAGGCGATCGCATCCTTCGACAAAGCTTTAGAAATCAAACCAGATTTTGACAAAGCCTGGTACAATATGGGCATTGCACTGGATAATTTCGGAAAGTTAGAAGATGCCATCGCATCCTGGGACAAAGCTTTAGAAATTAAACCAGATGAGCACAACGCATGGTTCAATCGGGGCCTTGCACTGCGTAAGTTAGGAAGGTTAGAAGAGGCGATCGCATCCTACGACAAAGCCTTAGAAATTAAACTAGATAAAGAGGAAGCCTGGTTCGATCGGAGCGGTGTACTGTATCATTTAGGAAAGTTAGAAGAGGCGATCGCATCCTGTGACAAAGCTTTAGAAATCAAACCAGATGACCACGCAGCCTGGAAAAATCGGAGTATAGCAGTCGAAAATGCACCTAAACATAGGCTGCTAGTTTATGAAATCTTACAGGGACAATTCCCTAAATCTCCACCAGTAACCAGAACTCTCATAACTCACAACCTGACACAGCGCGGCTATGAAGGTCAAATATTAACATTAAAAACAGGCTTAGAGTATTGCCAACAAAATACCCACCCCGAAGGATATGGAGAACTGCATCAAGCACTAGGAGATGCTCATTATAGTCGCGGAAAACTCACTTCTCCCAACACCTATTGGAATAAAGCCACCACCAACTACCAAGAATCCCTCAAAACTCTAACACCAGATACTTTCCTAAAACTGCATCTACAAGTATTGCAGAAATTAATCAAAACCTTAGTCAGCTTAAAGCAAACTGATGAAGCAAATAAATTACGACGAGATGCCACCGATTTATTGCAACGCTTACTGAAACAGCAAAACTATTCCCAACTCACCCAACAGCAACTCACCGACAAATTAGTTAGCTTTGAACAATTAACCGTAAATATATTCATGCAATCTGGGCAGTTTGCCGAAGCCTTAGCCACAGCAGAAACCGATAAAAATGTCTGCTTATCTTGGCTGGTGGATGCCTTGCCAATTCCCGATTACGAAACAGAAGAGACAGTCACTCACGCCCAAATTCAGCAACTCCTCAATCCGACAACAGCCGCGATTTACTGGCATCTCAGCGACGCATCCCTGACAACATTCATCATTAAATCCGATGGCTTGTTGTCTCCCGAAACCTGTTTCAGCGATTTTCCCGATGAACTTGAAAAATGGGTGAAGGAGTGGAATCAACAATACACCGACTATCAATCTAAGGAGAAAACAAGTCAAGTAAATCATCCTTGGCGTGCGGAAATGGCAAGTAAATTTGCCCGACTCAATGCAATCCTGAAAATTGATGCGATTGAACAGCAATTAGAGGGAATTACCCAGTTAATTTTGATTCCGCATCGGGACTTGCACCGCTTCCCGATTCATGCTTTGTTTAGTCGGGATTTTGTGGTTAGTTATTTGCCTAGCGCTCAATTTGGGTTGAATTTGAAACATCGGTTGAATCCTCCAACTGCGGCAAATACAGCAAATACACCAAATACAGTCGGCGAATGGAATTCGCGGCTACACAGACAAAACCCGCCTCCGCGGGTTGAAGAAGGGGAAGTGAATTCTATCCTCAGTATCGAAAATCCCAACAGTATAATCATTGATGAAAACGGCAAACGAAAAGAATTGCTTCCTTTACCAGCCGCCGAGATAGAATCCGAAATTATTTGCCGAATGTTTGCCAACTCTACCCGACGGGGAGAAAATGCAGCTACCCTCGATGAAGTCACCAAATTATTGCCACAGCCCCACAACATTTTTCACTTTACCGGACACGGTAGCTATGATTTTGACAATCCTCAACAATCAACTTTATACTTAAGCGATACTCACCGATTAACAGTCAAAGAAATCATCCAACTCAACCTCAGTAACTACAAATTAATCTGCCTTTCCGCCTGCGAAACCGCAGTCACAGACAAGCAAACAATTCTCGCCGAATATGTAGGATTGACTAGCGGTTTTATGCGGGCGGGAGTTGGCTTTGTCGTCAGTACCCTGTGGCCAGTCCAATCCGGGGCGAGTACGTTATTAATGATAGACTTTTACCGACGGTGGCGAGAAGAGGGCGATTCGCTACCCGTCGCCTTAGCAAATTCTCAAAAATGGCTGCAATCAGCCACCCGCGAAGATTTAGCCGCTTGGTATCAGCGGGAAATTGACAAGATTTCCGAAAACAGCAGCGAACTTTCTGTAGCTGAAGTTAGCCTGCGCCGATTCTTTAAAAGCAATCAGCAAAACTTGGCTAAAATGGAATCAGACCAACCTTATCAACATCCGTATTACTGGGCAGCCTTCACTCTAACGGGATTATGATGAAAAATAATAATGACGATATTTTTACAGCTTTCATTGGCGCGGTACTCCAACAAACAGAACCGCTACCCGCACCAGTTCAATTAGAGTTTAATAAAATTGATGAAGCTTTCACAATTATCGATATCGAAAGACTTGCCGAATTGCATCCCCCTCTGCTAGCTGCTTATGAAGAAACTCATAATTGGTTGATGTATCATAGCAATGAACGTAGCAAAGGATTAGATGTTTTGCCGGATAGTGAATCTGAAAAAGAAAACACTACTAACCCCGAAATTAGTAACGCAGCCAGCGATATCAGCGATTTAACAAATTTACCAAAAATCATCAATGAAATCGATACCAAAGTTAAGCCGCGAGGGTTAAAAAAAATTCTGGGAAAAATCTTGCAAGCTGGGGATTCAGTGCAAGCAAGTCGCGATACAATTTTATCGTCAATAGCAGACAGTTTCACCCATGACTAACGAAAATTGGCTGATTTACCCTACCGTCGATTTGTTTGTCTACGATTTAGCCGACGGTATCGGACAAAGTGAAGACAAAATCAGCCAAAACCGCCAGCAGTTTTGGCAAAAAATCTATGGCGATAAACTCTCGCAGCCACAGCAAACACAAATCGAACAAGCTGAAACCGAAATCGGTGATTACATCGATTTACTCGGCAACCAAAAAGTAGTAGCATTTGAATCTCCCCTCGATGGCTATGCTTATCCTGTCAAATTCGGCGATACTTATGCGGTGCAGTTTGACTTATCCGGCAAAATAGAACCCGACAGCGATAAGAAATTTGTACCCAAAGAAATCGATTGTTTAGAATGGCTGAAATCTACAATCATCTCGCGCTTCAATCAACCTGCTACTATCGGTCAAAGTTGGCTAGTTTGGGGTGAATTGACTAGCGGGCAAGATGCTTTAAAAACTGCCAAAAATTGCTACAACAAACTTGAGTTAGTCCCGAATGCTAAATGGGATCGGGATTTAAAAGCATCAGGGCAATTTTTAGGGGCAAATTTTTATGAATTGTGGCTACCTCCGGGAGATAGAGGCAATATCAGCCAAAATTATCATGTGTTAATTTGCTTGTTTTCTAACAGTGGCGAGGCATCAATTCCCACTACTCGCCAAAAAATGACTAAACTTTATCCGCAGTTCCTCCGATTATTTGGATACCGCAATAAAGTGATTTGGGCTTATCAACAAAGCCGCCAACTTAAGTCGAATCTCAAGGATGCTTCGCGGAAGATTCAAGAAATTGTCAGCCTACTGCCAGAACAAGTCAATGCTGCTAAAGTTGACTTGAAACAATTGCAGCAAAATTTGGTCTATTGCTTGACAATTTTTTCGATTTATGCTAATTATATTAGTCGATTGGAAGAACAAGAAAATACAATTAAAACTAATCTGAACAACTATAATAAACGGCTAGAAACTATAGCGGAAAGAATGGGAAATGACAAAAATGAGTTAAAATTTATGGCAAGTTTCAGCGATTTTGCTGAGGAAAAGTATGTCACCCAAGTTAAAGCGGATAATAGAAGTTTGAGTGCGGGTTTGCGGTTGTTGGAAAATGCGATCGAGACTGTAGAGGGGATTATCGAGATTGAGAGGGCTAAGAGCGATCGCACTTTAAACTTTACCATTGGTACAGTGGGCGTGGGAATTGGCACCAGCGGAGTCGCCGCCAGCATCTACGCCAGCCAAATCAAAAGCCCCGCTAGCCCGGAAAATCCGATGTCGGCCAGTCAAGTTCTCGTGTTGAGTCTGCTTTTGGGAATTGCAGGAGGCTTAGTCAGTGCGGGTTTATTAAAATTGCTTGACAGAATTCGGGGCTCGAAATAAACCGCAGATGGGGCTGAGGGCGCACAGAGAAGACAAGGGGAGAAAGTTATTGAGGGTTGATAACTCTGAGGATTTCTGTTAGTTAGCAGGCTTGACATCTTCCCACCAAAGTTGGACATAAGGCCAGAATACTTTATCATCATCTAGCCTGACTGTCACTTCATAGCGATCGATCTGAGTGAGTTCGCCTGTTTTACCATTGAATTGCAATTGTTTGGGATCGTCAGTGTGAATTTCTACCTTCTGATTCAACAGCGGCAGCATTTGCTTTGAAGAACCATGAAACGGATTTTTGCCTCTGAGCACATAGCCACCAATGAAAGATATGTACATTAAAGTTAGGAAAAATACTGTACAGAAACTCACAATCAACAGTGTTTTTGGTTGTGAAAAATTGGTATAAACGCTCGTAACTCCTACTACCATTGTTCCGAAAAATAACAGACTCGGCAGCAAGAGTCCATCTCCCAGAAACTCGCTACAAAAAAGCATCAGGGGTATCTGAAAACCAAATAATGCAGCTACCCAAATCCACCCACTCAGCAAGGATTCAGATAGTAGCCAATTCATTCCTACTGTAAGGCCGATCGCAATTCCTATCGCCCAAATCGGTGCCGCATAATCGTACTGTCTGAAGGGAAGAACTACAAAAAAGAATACAGCATAAATAAAACCCGCAATAGCTAAGGCTAATCCACTAATTATTTCGTTCCAGTTCAGCATTTTTAAATTCGGCGCAAATAGTGAAATCTTAATTAATATTATGTCGGCTTGAACAATAGTCCGGACATTTTTTTATCGCGAACGGTATAATAAGGGTTTCAGCTTCTTCAGACGCTGAAATCTTAACGGTAGAATGCCAGTTTCAGCCACCACCCCAAAAAAACTGTCCGGATTATTGCTCGAACAACCCCTATAAAATAGGTTTGAGGGTTCGGACTTCTCAGAACAAACGCATCTTATTTTTAGGATGCTTGCTAGACAAAGGTTTGGGCTATTGTGCATTTGTGTTCCCAAATGCTGAAACCCTTGCTAGGTAATGCTTACAGAATTCATGCCAATTTGAAAAATTAATGCAACAATATTGGTAGGGTGTGGATTCATCGATCGTACAAAAAAAATACAGAAAATCTGACAGCGACACAAAGCGCGACAATACTTGAGTAAACAAAGTCAACTAAGAGTGTTGCAGCAAGGATTTTTTAAATTGGTATTAGATGCGTTTGCCATGGGACTTCAGTCCTTTGATTTTTGATGCGGACTGAAGTCCGAACGATCAAACCTTATAAATGATAAAAATTAATAAATTAGACAGGAGAAGGAAAAAATTTGCGATCGCCCAAAGATGTAAAATCTAATTCCGCTAATGCTTTCTCGCTTATTTTGATGTGTTCTCAATCTGTGAATAGTTACCAATTAACCGGGCTGGCAATTACAGATTAAGGCTATCACAGACTTTTGCTACTTGCTGTCGATGGTGATAGTCCTTATTGAAGCTAGAAAGCGGAATTTTCAGACCGATATATCATTTAGGGTCGATCGACTTGACAAATTGTTGCACAGGCTGCGGTAGAGCCGGTACAAAAGTCTTTCTAAAACCCCGAGCATCCAACACTCGCCACAAAATACCCACCGCTACCGTCAAGAAAAATAACGCTCCCAAAAAATTGAACGCACCAGACAGAAAACCGCCATCCCTTTTTTTCGGAGGCGTAATGTGTTTGATCCGATATACAGCCGGCTCGTAATCTTTCCGTTCCTCGCGACTGGGCACCGGCTTTTTGGCATTGGTGCGCGAACTCTTACGGGGGCTCCCACTCAAACCCGTTTGATTAGTTTTAGTAGAACTACTGGGCGAGTCCAAATCAGAAGCGCCACGCATCGTGAACTTGCTAACAGATGTCCCGGTTTTGCCAACACCAGCATTCTGTATTCTACTGTTAGAGCGCTGAGTTGATTGGCGATCGGCTAAAGTTCGCATCAAACTTTGCAATTGCTGAGTCGCAGCCGGCGGGCGTTCCGCTTTCCTCGCCCAATTTAACAGCATCGCCGCAGTAATGCCGCAAAGATTCGCAGCCCCCACAGAAGCTATCCGCTTCAGCAGAGGCTGACTGTTGGACACAAACACCACCAGTGCGTCGGGATGTTCCTGAGCCAGACCGTAAACGCACTGAGCTGTAGCTACTACTAGCATTGCTTGTGCGCTTTGATTTTTCATCGAGGGTTCTAGGCCCCGATGCGTTTCTTGAGCATCAGTCACAATCCAGCCACTATCTGCAAAAAAGCGCATAAACTCTCTGGCCACTTGCTCTTGAGCTTTTTCTACCGCTTTCCCTGTCAGATAATCTATTTCGTCATACACTACTTCCGGGAGATAGCAACTTCCCACCTTGGCATATTCTTGCCAAACTTGGGTTCTGCCAGCCATCAAAACATCCGCATCAAAAGTTACCAATACAGGAGGAAGTTGATTAGCCATAACTTTAGCCTAGATGCTCATATCCGTGATTTTTACTTGCTAAATTAAGTTTAAACAAATTCCGAGCTTTTCTATTGGGTTAATTCATAAATATCTGGGGTGCGCCCAAGCGCACCCAGCCCACCAATGGTCAGATGATTAGTTGCCAATTCCTAAACGCCCAGCTAAAGCGGGAGTCAAGGGCAAAAGTACAGAAATCATTAAGAACAAAGCCAACAAACCCAAAGCTGCGCGAGCGTCGTCAGGTTCAGTCAGCTCGTTAAGGCTCGGCCGCTCCAGATTCCGCTGTAAAATCAGAATCACGATCGCCCAATACAAAGCCAAAGGATTAACTAAAGAAGCGATCGCCAGCACCACAAACGTCGCCAAAGTAGCGCGACTGGCAATTTTCCGGCCGTAGATTGCTTGCACAATTCTACCTCCGTCCAACTGTCCCGCAGGCATCAAATTAATCGCCGTGATTACCAAGCCCAACCAACCAATAACTACCAGCGGGTGAACGTCAACAATCTGTTGCTGCAACGCCGCACCCAAAACCACTTTTGCCAAAGTTCCCACCAAAACCGAGCCCTTGAAATACTCTGCGGGAATTTGAAACAAACTGCCGGGGTGAGAAAGCAGCAAACCCGTTACCAGCATGAGCAGAGAAATTATTCCCCCAGCGGCTGACCCAGCAAAAGCAATGTCAAACAAAACTTTACGGTTGGGAAGCAGCGACTCAAAACGCTCGATCGCCCCAAAAGAACCTATCTGAAAAGTTGGTATAAAAAACGGCCAACTCAAGCCAACCTTGTACTGATTTGCCAGCACTCGGCGAGCAATTTCGCCTGAACCTAAAACCGCCCAAATTCCCGCCGCAATTGGCAGCACTTCTGGATATCTACCAGGCGAGTTAAAGAAATCGAAACTCAGCAGCAAACCGGCTGTTTCCAAACTGGTAGCAATTGTTGCTAGTAGCAGTACGACTGCGAGGATTTTTTGAGATAGGGTAGTGGGCTGCGGGTCGTTTGTGCTGGGCAAGATAATAACTACCGGCTTCTCGTCCTGATTTTCTACTAAAAACAGGCGGTAGCGATCGTTCAATCTTTCTTGCAAACTTGCCGTCAAACGCGAGTGTACTTGTTCTGGGTCTCCCCGGAGATTGCCTTTCAAGATTACCCCATCTTGATAGGGAATCGTTTCTATAGCAAAGAAAGTATCGATGCCAAAGATGCCTTGAATTGCCTTGAGGTCTTCAACTGGAACGGGAATTATTTCTAATTCATTAGTTGCAGGCGATGTGACGATCTTAATAATTTCTTTTGCTGGTACCCGTTGTTCGTTTGCAGGGGAGTTTCCATCGCTTTGGGACTCGATCTGGGCCGGATCGGGGCGCGAGTCGATCACTGCATCGGCTGCTGCCTTCCGCAATTGCCTGCCCAGATAAATGTACAATCCCGTGGATGTCACCAGCAGCAACAATACCGCCACTAGATTTAGGTAAATCCCGGCACCGAACAAACCAAAGAACAGCAGCCACGGACTCATCAGCACCACTGACTGCAACCAAGCTAACATTCCCAGTTTGCCAAAAGGTCTGGCGCGATAAAATCCCCAACCCAGAATTCCCACAGCAACCAATACCAGTGCAATTGTGGCGGTATTTTCCGATGCCACGATCGGCATTCCGGTTGCTTGCGCCAATATCGGCTGTAACTGGTCGATCGCGCTGCGGTCTAGTAATAGCATTAAATTTTGGGGTATATGAAATAAAATTGCTCTTAACATATCCAAACCTGTCCAAAAATAGCCCGATCACTAAGGATAACTCCTGAGGGCTTCTCGACCCACAATCGCCTGCTGCTGTTTTAACTTTTGGGCGATCGGCTATTGACACAAAAGACTTTTTATGATAACACATCCGGTGTGTCAATCGATTTTAGATTGTAGATTTTAAATTTTAGATTTTAGAGGCGACCCCACGGATAAATTCGGGGGAAGAGAGGATTTGAGATTTTCGATTTGGGATTGATTCCACCGATAAATCACGTGGCGGAACATGCAGAAATTCGCTTGTCAAACATAAGAGGAAGAGGCGTAGGAGTGTCGATCGCGCGGAAGCCGGAAGATTTGCCAAATTTGGCAGGTCGGGCTTCAGGACGAATTTCATGGTGTTTTGGATGCCCGAATCCGCAACAACTGCGAAACAAACAAGGTTTCAGGTAGTCTGTCAGCTTTGGGGAAAACGTCTGAAACTATTGTCATGTATAGGTTTGGTTAACGGGTACGGCAGGACTTGAACCTGCGGCTCGCTGCTTAGAAGGCAGCTACTCTATCCAACTGAGTTACGCACCCAACTCAAAAAATCTTTAACAGTATCATTGTATCGGTGGAGTGTGCGATCGAGCAAGTAAATATTTTTTAACTTAGACAGAAACCGGTTCTATCTAAAAAACTACGATGTGGAGCGCGGCGCGATCGGGAGCGAACACGCTAGTGATGAGAGTGCCCTTGCGTCCAGGATAGCAATTCACAAAAGCTGGAGGGACTCACCTGCAAACAACACAATTGTTAAAATTCGATAGTGACAAAGCCTCAAACGTAGGCCACAAGATCGAAAAACCAGAAATCCTCCCCTGATTTTAGGCATGAGTTGAGGCAATCGTGACTAACTTGCCGATCTTTGATGATGTTTGCCAACATTCTGCTCGACTTGATATTTGAGAAAAATGTGGTAGAACTAGGATTGAAAGACTCAGGTGAAAATCCCTGATGGCAGGAAGCCTATATATAAGCTTCCTCTACGGCATCAAAGCAAAATAGTCAATCGCCCGATCGGCACGAGCTCAAAAATCAAGCGTTGCCAGTACAGCAGTCGTAAGTTGTGCGCGGGGGAATTTCCTTCGTGCATTAGTTCATATGCCATGGTTGAGAGACAATCTCAGCTTAGATACTTGTTAGCATTTGTTAGCAAAAAAGTATCGGAACGCTTGAGGAGGGGAATCCTGCTAATTAAAGTGAAATCGTTGAATCAAGCATCTCCGAGCCTAAAAGCCTGGAGATCTTCAAAAGCACAGCACCTCGGCCATGACAGGAGTCAAATCGCAGTGTCATGTTTATTCTGAAACGGCAGGATGTTGAAATATCCAATTTTCAACACCCAAAACGGGATCAACAAATTCCCATTCTCAATTATCAGGGGCAGACTTTTCGTCTCATTAGCGCCTTCAACGGCAAGCAAGCAGAAGACGCCAGAGCCTTGTGGCGGGATTTAACCGACAACCGAGGCAAAGCCTGTGTTCTGCTAGAAGAGCCGGATAGATACAGCGTCTGGGGAAAAGTCCGTCTAGATCAGCTTGCCGGTGAAGAACCGGCAGGTACAGAATCCGCTAAAGCACCGCTATTCGCGCAGGGTTGTCTGCTACTCCTCCAAGCTGTTTACTTTGACGTAGAAGACCTCTTAGGCGCAAGGCAAGCCACATCGTTTCAGAAAGATATCACCAAGGTATTTCAGCAAGGAAACTTCCCCCAGGCAGACTCCGCTGATGCGATCAAAAATTGGCTGACCGTTAGTCCCTTGCAAAATCATAAGGTGCCCCCTTGGCAAGAGCAACATCTCAAAACCTTATTGCAAGAACTTCACCGTTTGGGCAAATCATATTTTGGCAATACCGACTTCGCTGAGGGAGTGAGCGATGTGCTGCAAGATATGCCAGCACAGGATCGCACTCAGTTTCTCGATTGGCTGAAACAATCAGCCCTCAACAAGTTGTGGATCGCAGCATAGAAAATCTTTGACAATTGCTCTGACAATTGGGCCCAGATAATCGAGCTGAGATAATTTCACTGTCGGGGGCAAGGGAGATACAGGTTGGATTGCCAACTTGTATTGATCGATCGACATAATTGTTAAATCAGTTAAGAGGCCAGCTACAGTCTGGCAATTTAACTAAAATCCGATCGCAGTTCCCACCCAGAATCATTGATATGAGTGGGGGAGTGTGAAAGCCAAAAACAGAGAAAACAACATTTGAGGATATAATTTCCGAGTTTAATAGGCTACGGTAAAACCCTTAATGGTGAAGGCGCAGACCGTATTTCTATCATCTGTTCCCGGGCAAAACATCGACTAAGAACTAATTCTTTTAATTAGTAAATAGATAGTATTTTTGCTTAGTCTTCCGAGAGTGTACGAAGGCCAAAGTCCCGATGACACGCTGAGGACGCCAGTTTTTCCCGGAGCGTCAGATCAAGGTTCTTTGGCGAAAGAATCCTCATCTACAATCAAAGATTGAGATGGGGTGCGTTCAACCGCTAGTTAGGTATCGTGAAATCCCTATGAGTAGCACTTCAGAAAAGTCATCTACATCTACCTCTTTACTATCAGCTCAGACCCTCGTGATTGTGGGCATTGTCTGGGCTGTCATGGCGCTGCTGTTCTTTTTGCTGTTCAGCGTCCCTCTTTCACAAGAAGATGGTTTACCGCCTTGGTACTCGATCGGCACTTATGTTTTTGAATGCGGGGCATACCTTGGAGCGTCTTTAGTCTGTTTGAGAAACTGGAAAAGCCCCCACATGGCAAGCGGGCGTAACGTCTGGCTGGGAATTGGTTTGGGGATGCTCTTCTATTTTATCGCCGGCGTGCTGTTCGGGATTTGGGAACTCTATTTCGAGTTAGACCCAGATGTGTCCCCAGCAGATGCGTTTTATCTGGGCAGCTATGTGGTACTGATCGGAGGCATGGTTCTAGCTGTGACTTCCAAGCGACTGAATCTAGAATTTTGGCAATGGGGTTTGTTAGCGGCAATAGCAGCCTTTGGGATTGCTGTAGCTATCTGGGTTGCTGCGCCCGACTCTTGGAGACAACAGCTAGGAATGGCTCCGGCTGCTCCCCAGGAAGTAGTGACAGGATCTGCACCTGACTCAACGGCTGCCAAAGGAAAAGCCCCTGCTTTGGACAATTCTGCCCAGTCAAAAGCAAAAGGAACGGCAGCAGCGGCTGCTAAATCGGCATCGGAAGAATCAGCAGAAGCAACTAAAGCTCCCGAATGGGTGATGGCACTTGACAAGCAACTATCACCTTACGCCTATGCAATCAATTTGTTTTACATCGTCGGGGACGTTTTTCTGCTGATTATTGCTACTGCGCTGCTGCTGGCGTTTTGGGGAGGACGTTTCTCCCAATCTTGGAGAATGATTGCGGCTGCAACTTTTTCGCTTTACATCGCAGATATGTACTTCAAATGGCGCGATACTCAGGCTGAGGGTAGTTATCAAAGCGGCAGTTTACTGGAAGTCTTTTTTGTTTTCAGTGGCATCCTGTTCGGAATAGGAGCTGTTTTGGAACATGACATCTCCACCCGTTCTCGTCAAAGCAGGCGGACTCGTCGCTCCGCGTAGCGATTTGAGATTGGGGTTGCTTCGGCAAGGGAGGGGAACGTGAAAGCTTTTTTGCCCTTCCCTGCATCTGTCAACTTCAAATCGAAAATGAAAAATCATCCGAAAATGTGGGTGGAAACCCCGTCCTTTAAAGACGGCTTTATGTGTTACAATTAGCAGTCTTTACGTTGACCTCTAACAAGATGGTGAAAAGCCGATAGCTCTGGGACGCCGTAGTTAAAAGGTTCTTACTCTCCATGGGTAACTCGATATTGAACAATACTCTACTTCTAGCCCAAAGCCAGTTAAACCGAGTTAGGGCGAGTAAATCAAACAAAACCAAAAGTAGCCCCAATACCTGTGTTACACCACAGTTGGAGGGAGTAGTGGGAATTGGCATCCCCTTGTGGACTGCTGCTATATACGTGTTAAGGCACGGTATGGCGATGTGGTTGTTACGAGCAATAACCAACGGTGGTTACCTCTTCTAAAGAATCCCTGTACCTTTAGTTAGGTCAGGGAATGTCAAAGTTTGCCGATCGCACTTCCTACGTCTTTTCACGTCTTTTTGCTGGAAAACTTGGCATGACGCCCACAAAACTCTCCGATTCAGACAAACGGGAACTCCTCAGGCTGTACCGACAGTCGGACGAGAATACTATCACTCTGGCCAAGCGCTACGGAGTGAGTAGTTCGACTGTAAGGCGCATCCTTCAGGGGGCTTTGTCCGAGTTAGAATACGCATTTCTAGTCCAGCAAAAACAAAAGCGTTCGTCCGATCGTAGCACCAGCAGCCTTTCTCAACCAACAGAAACGGCTGCTGAATCGCCGGCTAAGAACTCCATCGCCCCTGGAGATACTCCCCTGTCTGAGTCACTCCCCGTCACGCAGTCAGCCCCAAATTCGAGGCCGACGATCCGAAAGCGTTCTGTATCAGCCACCCAACCTGTACCAGAAATCGAAATTCCAGGAACTTTACAGTCGGATTTCGAGGTTTCTGATTTACCAGATGCCCCCGTCGGCAATCTTGCCGAACCCAGCCACCGTGCTGTTGTGACTGGGGAACTACAGGCAATGCTTGGTGGTGAAGATTTTAGCGATTTCGACGAAGATGAGGATGAGGAGGAGGATGAGGATGAGGATGAGGAGGATTTAGATGACGACTTCGACGAAGATTTAGAGGATGAAGATTCTCTGTTTGAAGCGAGTCTGCTGGGTTCGATGTCCGGGGAGTCGATAGAACTTCGGGCTGGCCCGATTCAAGTTTTGCCTTTAAGCGAAGCATCTGTGCCCAAAATTTGCTATTTAGTAGTCGATCGGGCGGCAGAGTTAATCACCAGACCTCTGAAAGCATTTGGCGAACTCGGTCAAATTCCGGCGGCCGAAATTCGCGAGAAAACCCTACCAGTTTTTGATAATCACCGAGTGGCGCGCCGATTTTCTACTCGCAATCAAAGAGTTTTCAAGATTCCCGACGGCAGGCTGTTGCAAAAAGCCGCGCCTTACTTGCTAGCCAAAGGAATTACTCGGCTGCTGATTGAAGGTCAGGTTTATTCCATCGAAGGTGTGAAAAATTAACTTAATATTCTGCGGTGTCCGAGTCTTCGGGATTTGCTTTAAATCTAGGACGCGAGTCTTGGGAATCTGAAAGGTTCCAAAGCGGTTGTAGCACTGCACCGCCTATCAGTCCCGCACTAATGCTCATGGCCAATACTAATCCTACAGGAATCTGTATGGATTTAAACAAGATAAAGCTTAAGGCTACTGGCGCGGCGTTCTGGACTGAGATTATGCCGATCGCGCTTGCTAAAATTGCTACTAAAAAACTTATGGCGAGCAGAGGAATTGTTTTCATAAATGGGCAGAAAAGCTAACACTTTAACTAATTTTACTGCTTAATGATTTAAATCTTATGTCAAAATATTATTTTGGCAAACCTCCTATCATTAAATAATATACAACAAGATTAGGGGCAAAGTCAAGTAGATACCGGAGAAATATATTTTTTGTTAAATTAAACATAAAAAATAAACATTTTTACAATTCTAATTTTTACAATGCCAACTGTATTGCGAGTATATCATGGGCAGTCATCTCAACTAAACTAAATGGAATGATGTTAATGTTACCTTCATGTTAGTAATTTAACTTGTCAATGTACCTCATAAACTTGGAATACGCTGTATTTATCACTCTTAAAACATGGAATATTTCACATCATTGATCGGGCAAGATCGAGCAGTAGAATTGCTGACCCAAGCAGTCGATCGCAACCGAATTGCTCCCGGCTATCTATTTGTCGGCTCCAACGGCACCGGCAAAAGCTTAGCAGCACAGTGTTTCATCGAGCTTTTATTCTCAGTAAATCTTCCCGAAAGGCGATCGATAGAATCCTTGCAAAATCGCGTCCGACAGCGAAATCATCCAGACTTACTCTGGGTAGAACCAACCTACATGAACCAAGGCAAACGGCTTTCCGCAAAAGAAGCAGAGGAAGCAGGATTAAAGCGAAAAGCACCGCCCCAAATTCGCCTAGAACAAATTCGCGAAATCGGCGAATTTCTGAGCAGGCCACCACTAGAAGCTGGGCGTTCAGTCGTAGTTTTAGAACAAGCAGAAACAATGGGTGAAGGAGCAGCCAACGGCTTGTTAAAGACCTTGGAAGAACCGGGAAAAGCAGCGCTAATTTTAATTGCTCCGACTGTGGAAGCTTTGCTACCCACTTTGATTTCCCGCTGTCAAAAAATCCAGTTTTCGCGGCTGAATCCCGAAGCAATGAGACAAGTTTTGCAGCAAGGGGGATTTGCCGAGATTTTATCCCATCCCGAGGTAATCGGGATGGCGCAGGGAAGTCCTGGAGAAGCAATTGCTATTTGGCAACAACTGCAATCAATACCCGAGGATTTGCTGCAAAAAGTCAAGCAGTTGCCTCAAAATTTGCGCTCAGCTTTGGAATTGGCTAAGGAAATTGATAAAACTTTAGATACTGAATCTCAGTTGTGGTTAATTGATTATTTACAGCATTGTTACTGGCAGCAATTTTTGGCAGGCCGAATTAGCCGATCGCCCTTAGAACCCTTAGAAAAAGCCCGACAATATTTGCTAAACTACGTACAGCCGCGATTAGTCTGGGAATGCACACTAATGGGAATCTGTCAACCATAATAAGAGTGCCAAGTTTGAGCCCAATACAATAATTAAATAAATTCACCTAATTAAAAATAAAATATCGATCGCTAAAAAGCTTGCTGTATATGTCTTATCACTTCTCTCGGGACGATAACTAAAGCCGTCCTCCGACTTCTATTTCTGTTCTTCCTTCTTCCGACTTCCATTTCTATTCTTCCTTCTATCAACTGTCAACTGTCAACTGTCAACTGTCAACTCTTCCTTCTTCTTAACACAATGGAAAAAGCCACATTTGCCGCCGGTTGTTTTTGGGGAGTCGAACACAAGTTTCGCGCCGTTGCGGGTGTCATCTCGACTGCTGCGGGCTACACAGGAGGTCACTGGCCGAATCCCTGCTACCTCGACGTTTGCGCCCGAGTTACCGGTCACGCTGAAGCAGTGCTCTTGGAGTACGATCGATCGCAAATCAGTTACGAAACACTGCTAGATATATTCTGGAACTGTCACGATCCAACCCAAATCAATCGCCAAGGCCCCGACAGAGGCGAACAGTACAGGTCAGTCATTTTTTATCACAATTCGGAACAAGAAAAAGCCGCCCGCGCATCCAAACAAAAATTGCAAATTTCCGGTAAATACGACAAAGATATTGCCACCGAAATCAAACCCGCTGGTGAATTTTATATGGCCGAGGATTACCACCAGCAGTATATTGAGAAGAAGCGGCAGCCCTCCGCATCAAAGGACTAAAGTCCTCACTACAAACCTGATAAAAATATATTTTCCCAAACAAAAAGCGCCCCTATTTCTAGGAGCGCTTTTTGTCAATCAAGAGTTAAAAATTAACCGTTGATGGAAGGAGCAACCAAAGCCACGGGAGTTGTTTCACCAGCAGCCAAGTCGAGCGGGAAGTTGTGAGCATTGCGCTCGTGCATTACTTCCATACCCAAGTTAGCGCGGTTGATGACATCAGCCCAGGTGTTGATGACGCGACCTTGTGAGTCG